>JAEHDK010000431.1 GCA_016880465.1 Micromonosporaceae bacterium | reverse complement strand
GTCGCGCAGCAGCCCGGCCCACGCCGCGTACGGCGGTGGGCCGACGTCGGCCATCGCGGCGGTGTACGCCGGAAGCCAGCTGAGCAGGTGTTCGTGCAGCAGCGCGGTGCGGGCCTGACCGAGCAGTAGCCGGCGCGGTCCATCTTGTTCGCCGGCCTGCGCGTCGACCAGTGACGCGTACAGACCCAGCAGCGCGGTGAGGTGGTCCGGGTCGGCGGGCACCGGGACACGCAGCGCCCGCCAGAACCCGGCGACGCGATCGGCCGCCTCGCCGCCGAGCATGCCGTCCGGTCCTAGGTAGACAGATGCGTGGGGGACAAGTTGGACGACGAACGCCTCGGTCCATTGGCTGCCGCGGCACCCGGGCAGGCCGACCAGATCGGCGAGGCGGCGACGGTCCGGGGTCGGCGGCTCGGCCAGGACGCCGAGGAGGCGCAGGAGGTCGGCGCGGGTGTCAGTCAGCGTGTTCATCGCTCACCGTGGCCGGCAGCGCGTAGGCGTCCTTGGCGGGCTTCAGCGGGCGCATCAGCCAGTACGGGCGGCGGGTGCCGTCAGGGGAGTGCTGGTCGGCGCGGCGGGCCAGGGCGAGCCATTTCTCGTACACCACGTGCGCCTTGGCGGTGTCCACGGTGATGTCGCCGTACGCGTCGCCGGGTGCCGCCTTGGTGACCTGGACCGCCTGGTGCCAGCAGTGCTGACCGGAGATGGGGTCGGGGTGTACCGGGAAGGTGAGGTTCTGGTGTACGCCCACGTCGGTCCACCAGATGCGCGCGGTGTCCGGGTCGCTGGACTGGTACGGCTTCACACCCGCGAGGCGGGTCATCCGCCATTGGTCGTCCTTTCGGGCCAGGTCGACGGTGGCCATGATCTGACGCTGCCCCTGGTCGTGCAGCTTCCAGCGGCCCATGTGGTGGCTGCAGGCCACCACGCCGGGGCGGATGCCCTCGGTCACCCAGGCCTTGAGGACGAACGCGCCGATCTCGGTGGCGACCCGTACCAGGTCACCGGTATGCACGTCGATGCGGGCCGCGTCGCCCGGGTGTATCCACAGTGGATTGGTGTGGGCCAGCTCGTCGAGCCATTTGGCGTTGCCGCCACGGGTGTGGATCTGGGTAGGCAGCCGGAAGGTCGAGATGAGCACGACCTGGTCGGGTTCCAACGTGTCGGGGTGGACGTGGCTGCGCTGATATCCGGGTACCGCGGCCTCGGTCCAGCCCCAAGCGGCCAGCGTGCGGGAGTAGAACTCGAGCTTGCCGCTGGGGGTGGGGAAGCCGCGGCGGACCACGCCGTCGACCGACACGCCGACCGGGCGGCGGCCGGCGGCGTCCGGTTCGGGGGTACCCACCGGCACCAGGTTCGGCGAGACCGGTGCCGGCGCGCGGGTGTAGACCCGGCCGAACTTGTCCTCCACCGCATCGTGCAGGTCGGTCTCGGGTACCGGCTCCTCGTGGATCGGGCCGACCCCGGCACGTACCTCGAACGCGCCGTACCGGCGCATGTAGGACAGCGGGGTCAAGCCCTGCGCGGCGGCCGCCTCCGGCAGACCGGGGACCGAGTGCTCGAAGATCCAGCCGTAGTACTCGTCGACCGTCAGCTTCTCGCCCGGGCGCGCCTTGGACTCGTGGAACCGGCGGATACCCAGGACACCGTCCGGGTCGATACGCCAGGACAGGTCGGTCCAGAACTCGTTCTCCTCCCAGACCTCGCCGGGGTTGACCGTACGGGTGTCGGCGACCGGCTGCCCGACGCGCTCCCGGGCGGCACGCAGCACCGGTTGCCGGAAGCCCACCCACTGCCCGTCGTACTGCTCGTACGAGTGCAGGTCGTGCCGTTCCGAACCCAGCCCCATCGGCAGGACGTAGTCGGCGAAGAAGGCGGTCTCGCTCCAGGTCGGGGTCAGCGCGACGTGCAGTCCCACCAGACGCTCGTCGGTGAGCACCTCCATCCAGCTCAGCCCGTCCGGGTTGGTCCACACCGGGTTATACACGCGGGTGAAGTACACGTCCAGCTTGCCCCGGCCCTCTTTGAGGAAGTGCGGCAGCAGGAAGGACAGCTCGTTGAGCGCCAGCGGGTACTCCAGCGGCCAGGTCAGGTCGTTCCACACAGCCGGATGCGGCGGGGTGTGTATCGGCCGGGGCACGAACTTGTTCCAAGCGTTGGGGTAGGTGCCGCCCGGAGTGGCCACCGCGCCGAGCAGGCAGTTGAGCAGGAACAGCGTGCGGGCCACCTGCCAGCCGCCGAGGTTGCCGGCCGCGGCCGACCGCCAGGTGTGGGTGGATAGCCTGCTACCGGCGCCGGCGACGGTCTCGGCGACCCGGGCGATGGTCTCCGCGGCCACCCCGGACTCGCGGGCGGCGAACGCGAACGTGTACTCGGCGTACAGGTCGAGGAAGGCGGACTCGAACGCCTCGAACGTGCGCGGGGCGTCGGGCCGCTCGGCGGCCAGGTACTCCGGCCAGTTCCACCAGCGGCGGACGAACTCCCGGTCGTACCGGCCGGTGCGCACCAGGTGCGCCGCGATTGCCAGCAGGATCGCCGCCTCGGATCCCGGGTACGGCGAGAGCCAGAAGTCGGCGTGGGTGGCGGTGTTGGATAGCCGCGTATCCATGACGATCAGCTTGGCGCCGTCCCGCTTGGCGTCCATGATGCGCTGGGCGTGCGGGTTGAAGTAGTGCCCGGCCTCCAGGTGCGAGCTGATCAGCAGGATCACGTCGGCGTTGGCGTGGTCCGGGCTGGGCCGGTCGATGCCGGTCCAGAAGTGGTACCCGGCCCGGGCACCGCTGGAGCACACGTTGGTGTGCGAGTTGTGCCCATCCACGCCCCAGCTGGCCAGGACCCGTTCGGTGAACCCGTCCTCGCCGGGGCGGCCGACGTGGTACATGATCTCGTTGGGCCGTCCGTCCACAATGGCCTGTCGGATCCGGCCGGCGATGTCGTCCAGGGCGGCGTCCCAGCTCACCGGCTCCCACGCCCCGCCGCCCCGGGGACCGACCCGCTTGAGCGGCTGCAGGATCCGGTCGGGGTCGGTGACCTGGTTGAGCGTGGCCGGGCCCTTGGCGCAGTTGCGGCCGCGCGAGCCTGGATGTTCCGGGTTGCCCTCGAACTTGCGCACCTGCCAGGTGTCGCGGTCCACATAGGCCAGGAGCCCGCAGGCCGACTCGCAGTTGAAGCAGGTCGTTGGCACCAGCATGTAGTGCCGCTCGGTGCGCCGCGGCCAGTCGGTGGACTCCAGCTCCACCCAGTCGTCCCAGCGCTCCGTCGGCGGGAACGCGGCCAGGTGGATCCGGCTCGGACCGGGGTAGAACGTCTCGCCACGAGCGGCCGCGTCGGCCCTGGCCGCGCTGACCCGCTCGGCAATCTCGTCCAGCTCGCTCACGCCGTCTCCTATGCCAGGGGTACCGATTGGCCGGCCTGCACATACGCGTGCTCGTACAGCGCGAGGCCCACCAGGGCCGGCAGCGCGACCCAGGCGCCCAGCCACGGCGCGCACACGCCCGGCGCGACGAGGACGGCGCCGGCCCAGAACACGCCGCGGTACCGGCCGGCGAGCATTTCGCGTGCCGCCGCCCGGGCGTGCGCTGTCACGTGCGGCAGGCTCAGTTCGCCGAGCACGAACAGCAGGTGTACCAGTGCCGCCCCGCCCAGCGTCCAACCCAGCCCGCTGGTCACGCCGGTGCTGGAGCGCCAGGCCGCGAACGGCAGCAGCACCGCCGCGCCGGCCAGGGCGGCCTGCACCGCCAGATGCGCCGGCAGCAACGGGTTCTGCCACAGGTCCCGCGCCTTCGCCTGGGCGAACAGGTATGCGGTGTAGACCGCGGCACCCAGCGCCAGCGGCAAGCCGGCGACCGCGGCCGCGGTCCGTAGCCCGGCGAGACCGACCAGCCCGGCAAGCAGGTGCAGCCCGAGCGCGGCGGCATACCCGGCGAGCACAACCCCGCCGCGTACCAACCAGGAGCGCCACTGTGGTCGGGTCAGGATGTAGTAGAACCGTTCCGGGTGCTCGAGGTCCCACACCAGGAGCCCGCCCGTGACCGCGAGCATGGCCGCGGCGATCAGCGGTGCGGTCCATGTCCACAGTGGATCGCCCGATGGCAGGCGACCCAGCAGCACCAGCAGCAGCGCTACCAGGTACGCGCCGGCGGCGATGCCTTTGGTCCAGGTATAGAGGCTAACCCGCCAGTCCCACGGCGCCCGGTGCGCGACATCGTACGAGATGACCGCGGCGGCGCTGCTGTTGTGCGAGCTGCCGTTGGGTCGCCCGGACCGGCCCGCGATCACCTGATGACCGGTCGGCTGCTCGCTCCACGCATAGATGCCGCCGGGTGGGCGGTCCGCGGCCAGCGGGTCGAGGGTCAGCTCGGTGGCACCCCGGTAGAACAGCTTGGGCCGGGTACCCTTCTCCGGCCGGCGCACCGTGACCGGCTCGCGAGCGACGATGCGGGCCACCTCCGAGTCGGGATCGTTGAGGTCACCGACCACGATCGCCTGGGTGGGGCAGACCACCACGCACGCCGGTTCCAGCCCGATCTCCAGGCGGTGGGCGCAGAAGTTGCACTTCTCCGCGCAGTGGTCGTCCGGGTTGATGAAGATGGCGTCGTACGGGCAGGCGGCCATGCATGCCTTGCACCCGATGCACGCCTGCTTGTCGAAGTCGACGATGCCGTCGGGTCGGGTGAACATCGCGCCGGTCGGGCAGGCCGCCACGCAGGGCGCGTCGACGCATTGGTTGCAGCGGGTGACCTGGAATGACCGCCGTGCCTGCGGGAACCGGCCGACGTCGACGCTCTTGACGAAGGTCCGGGTGACCGACAGCGGCACCTGGTTCTCGGACTTGCACGCCGTCGTGCAGGCGTGGCAGCCGATGCACCGGGTCTGGTCGATCACCTTCGCCCACGACGCGGGTGGCCCGACGCCGATGGTACGAGCGACCGGTTGCTGCGTCACGGCATGCTCCAAGACTGGCTCGGTGGCGTCATTGGTCGACGGCGTCCGCGGGGACCAGGACGCGGGCCCGCTCCTGCACGCTGGCGCAGACGATCGCGCACAGCTGCTCGATGCTCGCCTCGACAACCCGGTAGTGCACGGTGTTGCCGACGCGACGGCGGCCGAGAATGCCGCCCGACTCCAGCCGTCGCAGGTGCTGCGAGGCGTTGGCCACCGATACGCCGGCGGCATCCGCCAGCTCGCCCACGCTGTGGTCGGAGCGTTCCATCACCAGGCTCAGCAGGTGCAGCCGCGTCGGGTCACCCAACAGAGCGAAGCGCGCAGCGGTCTCCCGCAGGACCGGACCGGACATGACGGCCATGGACAAACGCTAGACTTTGGAGTTGAATTAGTCAATTGAATTCTTGCCATGGAGCTACGGTGGTGGTCGGCATGGATCTCGAGGTCTTCCTCACGCCCGGACTCGGCGACAACAGCTACCTGCTGCGCTCCGGTCAGGAGGCCGTCGTGGTCGACCCGCAGCGGGACGCCTGGCGGGTCCTCGCCGCGGCCGAGGCGCTCCGGGTTCGCATCCGGGCGGTGCTGGAGACCCACGTGCACAACGACTACGTCTCCGGCGCCCACGAGATCAGAGCGGCGAGCGGTGCGGAGCTGATCCTGCCAGCCCGGGGCCGGTACGCCTTTGCCCACCGGCCCGCCGACGAAGGGCACGAGGTGGACATCGGCGACCTGCGGCTGGTCGCCCTCGCCACGCCCGGGCACACCCCGGAACACCTGGCCTGGCTGGTACGCGAGGCCGGCCAGCCGCAACCACGGGCGCTGTTCAGCGGGGGCAGCCTGCTCGTGGGCAGCGCCGGACGCACCGACCTGCTCGGCCCCGAACACACTGACGAGCTCACCCGCGCCCAGTACTCGACGATCAACCGGTTGGCTGCGCTGCCCGAGGACGTGCGGTTACTGCCGACCCACGGGGCCGGCAGCTTCTGCGTCGCCGCGATGCCGGCCACCAGGCCGACCAGCACCATTCGCGACGAGCGCCGCCGCAACCTGCTCGTCCGAGCGGGCGACCTGGCCGGGTTCACCGCGGAGCTCTCCGGTGAGCTGATGGCCTATCCCGCGTACTACGCCCACATGGCGCCGATCAACCGGGCCGGTCCACCGGTCCTGGGCCGGCTACCCGAACCGCCGACGTTGACGCCCGACCAGGTGCAGGAGGCACACCGGCGGGGAGCCTGGATCGTCGACGGGCGCGACCGCGACGCGTTCGCCGCCGCGCACCTGCCCGGCTCGCTCAACATCGAGCTCAACTCCGGCTTCGCCAGCTACGTCGGCTGGATGTTGCCGTTCGACACGCCGATCGCACTGATTGGTCCCGAGCCGGAGGACAAGTCCGTGGACGAGGCGATGACCCAGCTCGCGCGGATCGGCTGGAGCCAGGTGACCGGGTGGCTGCCCGGTGGCGTACCGCGCTGGCGGGCGCACGGCGGCGAGCTGGCCACATACGATGTCGTCGGTGTCGATGACCTGTGCCGGGCACAGCGCCGCGGCGAGCGGCCCGTGGTCCTCGACGTCCGGCAGGAGCTGGAATGGGGTTGGGGCGGCGTCCCCGGCAGCCGGCAGGTCTTCGTCGCCGACCTGCCGGGCCACGTGGGCGACCTTCCCCGCACCGAACCGGTCTGGGTGATCTGCTCCAACGGCCACCGGGCGTCGATCGCCGCCAGCCTGCTCGCCCGCGCCGGCGTCACCCCACGGCTGATCGCGACGGGAGGTGTGGGCGAATGGCGAGCCAGTTGCCGCGACCCGCGGCCGGCCAACGCGTAGACGGCAACACCGGAAACCGCGCGGGACAACCGCCGGCGCCGGCCGACACCGGCCGGACCACCGAGAGCGAGCCCGACGCCCGGTTCACCTACGCGAACGAGCGCACGTTCCTGGCCTGGCACCGTACCGCGCTGGCGCTCGTGGTCGCCGGCCTAGCGATCGTCCAACTCCTGCCGCCCTTTCCGGGCGTGCCGTTCGGCCGTCACGTGCTCGCGCTGCCGCTGATCGTGCTCGGTGGCGTGCTGTCGGTGGGCAGCTACCTCGAATGGGCCCGCCACCAGCGAGCCATGCGGCGAGGCGAGCCGCTGGGCACCTCGGTGCTGCCGAGGATCCTCGCGATCGCGATCACCATTCTGGCCTTGGTCGCCGCGTTCCTCTCGCTGTTCGCACCGGGCTCGGGGAGCTGACATGCCGGACCGAGCCCAGTCGAGCGACGACATCGAGGACCGCGATCCCGGCCTTGCTCGCGAACGCACCGACCTGGCCTGGACCCGTACCGCGGTCTCCTACGCCGCCCTCGGTGCCGTGATGCTGCACACCAGCGCCATCGGTCTCGTCGTCGTGGCCACCGGCGTGGGCGTCTGGGGGCTGAGACAACTGTCCGCCCGGCAGGCGCACCCGGCCGCCCGGCGTCGGCTCAGCCATCGACGCACCCTTCAGCTCATCACCGCGGCGACCACCTTGATGTCGGTGCTTGCGTTCGCACTGGCACTGCTGATGCCCCACGCCGGCATCGTCTGATGCCAACGGTGACTGGAATCTCCGGGTGAGCCCGACGATCAGCCGTGAGTCACCCGGATCAGGCCGCACAACCTCAGTCGCGCGTCTTCCCAGAACCCTATAGTGATCATGCAGACGGAAGATAGATATGCCTTCATCTCTACTTATCCTTTCAGTCAGGGCAATTGGACGTACGTCCAAGCTCCAGGCGCTGGAGAAGGCGAATCCGCCGGGGTGCCGTCCGGGCCGCGGCGATCTCGGTCGCATGTCCGACCGCCGAAGCTCGGTCCTACCTCTCGCCGGGCAGGTACCTCAGGCATCCAGCACGCTGCCGACCGTCACGGTATGGACCATCTTGTCGGGGATGAGCGAAGTGAGGTCCGCCCATTCTGCGCCGTGGTCATCTCTTTCCTCCTGCGGTTAGCACCCGTGCCCTGGCGGGTGGCCTAGTAGACGAGGCTGTTGGTCGCCGACGTGATCTCGGCGACGAATCGGGCTGCGGCCACCACCTCCGCACCCTTGACCAGCGCCTCCGGCGCGATCTGCCGGCTGTTGATGCACGGGCCGCAGACGAGGAGCTTGCCGCCCAGTTCCCGGATGTCGTTCATCAAATTGATCAACGGCATGAACTCGGGTGCCTCGATCTTCTCGGCCACCCCCTGCCGCACCAGCCGGACACCGTCGGCCTGGAACCCCATCACCACCTCGACATCCGAGGCCACCGCCGCGGCAGCCATCACGAAGGGGATGGTCGCGCGCTCGGGGTCCTCTGGACCGTGGGTGACCATGATGACTAGCTTCTCGCTGGCCATCGCGAACCTCCATTCATGCTGTGTGCACGTGTGCTTTGGCCCGGGCATAGAAGAACAGCCCGAGGGGCCGGTAGATGGCGTGGGCGAACTTCGTGAACGGCAGCAGGAGCATTAGTTCCATCGCAACGGCTACGTGGAACAGGAACATCCAGTACCCCCAGCCGGGCGCCGCGGGCAGGTACAGCGCGGCCTCGATGAGGAAGCCAGTGGCCCCGGTGAGCCACAACAGCACGAGCAGCAGCCAGTCGGCGGCGGTGGACACCTGGTAGGAGGTCCCGGTACGGCGCACCCGGGCGACCATGAACATGGTCACCCCGTACATCAGGCTGATCCCGGCGATGGTGCCGATCAGGCGGGACGGGTACCAGACCGGGATCGGCGTACCCGTCTCCTTGATCCGGAGCAGGGCCAGGCCCCAGTCGAGCACGGTGGCCACGAGCAGGCCGAGGAAACCCCAGATCGTCAGCGCGTGCACCAGCCACCGGCGCCGGTACAGCGGCTCGGGTGGGTCGTCAGCACCGCAATCGGCCCGGTAGCGCCGCTGCCCGAGTGACTCGACGGCGATAGCGGACCATGCCGCGCTCAGCGTGCGCCGCAGCGCGGGCCTGCTGCCGAACACGTCACGCAGGCCGACCTGCTCGCGCCGGGCGACCTGCCCTGTCATCCGGACCAGACCGACCAGGCCGGCGAGCGCCATCACGACCATCACCGCGATCCCGATCCAGTGGATCAACTGGTCGGGGATGAACCGGAACAGGTCCAGGCTGCTGCTCTCCTGCGGGCCGTGCGCGCTGTACATGAACGCGGCGAGGAACGCGGCGACCACCGTGGCGATGACCGAGGCGAGCACCGGGCGGGTGAACAGGATGCGGGCCAGGCCACTCGGGTCGTAGCTGGCGACCGCGTAGCGGCGTGCTGTCGCCATGAACTCCGCCGGGTCGGCCTGGGTCGGGCAGGTCTCCGAGCAAAGTCCACAGTGGTAGCAGACCCACAGCTCCTTGCTGCCCAGCAGATCGTCCTTCAGGCCGACCTCCGCGTACCTGATGAGCTGGCGGGGGAAGGCGGCGGCGTCATCCGACAGCGGGCAGGTGGCGGTGCAGGTGCCGCAGGTGAAGCACGCCGAGACGTCGGCGGCGCCGAACCGGCGGAGATCGGTGAACAGGTCGAGGTCGACCAGTGTCGTCGTCACTACAACGCTCCTTCGTGCGCGGCCGCGTACCCGTAGTAGCCGTCGTCGTCGGCCTCGGGCAGCTCGACCACGTGGCCGTACCGGCGCATTCCCATCACCCAGATCAGCACCTCACGCGCCGGGTAGCCGATGCGGTCGGCGATCTGCGGGATGGTCAAGGGTCCGCCCCGCAGCGCCCGCAGTATCGGCTGGTTCATCAGCGGCTCCTCGCGGATGACCTCTCGTGGGTCGCGTAGGGTCTCGCTCACCGGACCGCCTCCTCCAGCAGACTGTCGATCGACGCCAGGGTCTGCGCGTCGGTGTGCCCGAGCAGGTCGAGCGCGTCCTCGGGGCAGACCGGGACGCACCCGCCACAGCCCTTGCAGGTTGCTGCGCTGACGACGGCGACCTCCCGCCCGTCGGCGGGGGTCATGCTGATCGCCTCGTAGGGGCAGCTGCTCACGCACTCCGCGCAGCCGGTGCAGGCTGCGGGCCGCACGGTGGCCACCAGCGGGTCCAGCTCGGCGAACCCCTTTTTGAGGATTCCGCCGCTCTGGGTGACAGCCGCGAGCCCGGCTGAGACGCTTTCGCCGGCCGTCTTCGGCCCCTGGCAGGTGCCCGCGATGAGGACGCCGTCAACCACGGTCTCGACCGGGCGCAGCTTGGGGTGGATCTCGTTGTAGTAGCCGTCGCTGCCTACGGGCAGCTTGAGCAGGTTGGTCAGCTCGTCGTTCTGCCGTGGGACCATGCCGGTGACCAGGACGACGAGGTCGGCGGGGATGGTCAGCTCGGCATCGCTGGTCGAGGGGTCGAGCACGGTGACCGCGAGCTGCCCGCTGGGCAGTTTGGCCACCTCGGGTGGTGTGTCGTCGGGGAATCGCAGGTAGACAGAGCCACGCTCGCGGGACTCGCTGTACATCAGCTCGTATGTGCCGTACGTGCGGATCCCCCGGTGCAGGTGGTACTGCTTCACCTTCGGGTCGAGCTTCGAGACCTTGATCGAGGCGTGCGCGGTGGCGGCGCAGCAGAACTTTGAGCAGTACTCGTTGCCGCCGGGCTGCCGGTTGCCCACGCAGTAGATGTAGGCCACCGAGCGGACCGGGCGGTCGCGGTAGGTCAGCCGGCCCGACGCGCTGTCGACCAGCGCGGAGTACTCGGCAAGCGTCAGTACGCCGTCGATGCCGTAGCCGTACTCTCCCAGCTCCGGCTGGTAGACGTCGGTGCCGGTGGCGACCACAAAGGTGCCGACCTCGACTTCGAGCACGTTGTCCGGCTCGCCGTTCACCCGCACCAGCGCGGTGTAGTTGCCGAAACTGCCCGACTTGCCTACGAGCTCAGCGTTGGTGATCACGGTGATCATCGGCCGCTTGGCCACTTCGGCCAGGAGTGCGTCGATCTGCTCACGGCCGCTGCGGTCGTTGGGGAACATCGGACCGAGCTGGGCCAGCCAGCCGCCCACCCGTGACCCGCGTTCGACGACGATCACCTGCAGGCCGATATCGGCCAGGCCGATCGCGGCGCGCAGTCCGGCGACGCCGCCACCGATGACCATCGTGCGGGGCAGGGTCTCGACCACCAGCGGGTTCAGCGGAGTCGACAGCCGCGATTGGGCGATCCCGGCGCGCACCAGACCGATCGCCTTCTGGGTGGCCCCCTCCGGATCGTCGGTGTGCGCCCACGAGCACTGCTCGCGGATGTTCACCTGCGTGTAGGTGTACGGATTGAGCTCGGCCCGCTTGGCGACCCCGCGGAAGGTGATCTGGTGCAGCTTCGGCGAGCAGGAGGCGACGACCAGCCCGTCGAGGTTCTGCTCCTGGATCGCGGTGACCATCTCATGCTGCGTGCCGTCCGCGCAGGCGAACAGCTTGGTCTCGGCGACGACGACGTCGGCGTGGCCGGCGACCGCCTCGCGCACCCGCTGTACGTCGACGTGGTCGGAGATGTTGCCGCCACAGTGGCAGATGTAGACGCCGATGCGGCGCGGCTCGCTCATGCCGGCACCTCCATGCTGATCTTGGAACGCTCTAGATGGGCGGCGACCTGGGCGACGGCGGCGCCGGCGTGCAGGATCGAGTCGACGATGTCCTTGGCCCCGGAGGCCGTGCCGGCGACGAACACGCCAGGGATGTCGGTCTGCCCGGGCTCGAGGTCGGCATGGGGCTCGGCGACGTAGTGGAACTCGTCCAGGCCCAGGGGCTGGTCGGTGAACAGCTTCTCGACGTCCCGGTTGGGCTGGATCCCGACGGCGAGTACGACCAGGTCGTACTCCGCCTCGACGATCTTGCGACCGTTCTCCATGTCCTCGTAGCGCAGGATCAGGTCGCCGTCCGGCTTCTCCGTGATCTTGGCTACCCGGCCCCGGATGTAGGTGGCGCCCATGTCCTTGGCCTGCTCGTAGAACTCGTCGTAGCGCTTCCCGGCGGCGCGCAGGTCCATGTAGTGCATGGTCACGTCGGCCAGCGGCAGGGCGCCCATGATCAGCTGGTTCTGCTTGATCGAGTACATGCAGCAGAAGCGCGAACAGAGCGGGTTGCCGACCGTCTCGTCGCGCGAGCCCGTGCACATGACGTAGGCGATCCGCT
>JAEHDK010000430.1 GCA_016880465.1 Micromonosporaceae bacterium | reverse complement strand
CGTACCCCGCCCAGACCCGCGGTCCGATCGGCCTCGGCGGGCCAGCGCTCCTCCAGGCCCTCGGCACACTGGCCGACCAGCAGGCCGGTGGCCGGGTCGGCGAGCAGGACCACGCCGGCCCGCGCACCGGTCGCGGCAAGCGCCGTCTGCAGCAGGACCTGGAGGATCCGGGCCAGGTCGTGGGTACCCGACAGGGTGTCGCCGAGGATGCCGAGATGGCCGCGGAGCTGGTCCCGGCTGGCCGTCAGGGCGTGGACATAGCTCTGCATCTCGCGGGTCATCCGGTTGAACGCGGTGCCGAGCCGGCCGACCTCGTCCGGGCTGCGTACCGGCACCCGTGCGGCAAGGTCCCCAGCCGCCACCCGGTCCACGGCCCGGGCGAGCTCGGCCAGCGGCCGAGTCGTCGAGCGGGCGAGCCACCCCGCGGCCGCGATCGCGAGCAGGGCGGCCAGCACCACCACGCCGAGGAGCCCGGCGTACATCCCGCCGGGGTTCCACCGGGGTACGGAGACCGCGAGGGGCAGCGGCTGGTCCGGATCGGGGCCCTCGCGACGCAGGTACCGCCCCTGGGTGATCTCGCCGACCGCGCCGACCGGCAGCGGCCGGGCGGCGCCGACGACCGCGACGGCTGTCTCGTCGTGCTCGGTCGACAGTGCCGTGGCCGCCGGTCCGCCGAACAGGGTCACGGCCGCGTCGGACGAGCCCGCGAGGCCGCGAAGCAGGGAGAGATCGAGCCGCTGGGCGGCGTACACCGCGCCGAGTGGCGCCCCGGCCCCGTCGCGCAGGTCCACCCGAGCCGCGATCGCCTCGTACCGCGACGCGACATCGCCGCCCGACCCGGCGCAGTCGGCCCACGGTGCCCCGGGTGCATCGGCCGTCACGAGCACGGTGGCACCGCCCGGGTCGGTGACCCGTACGGCGGACGCGAGGCCGTACGCCACCGCGCGGTACGCCGCTCCCGCCGGCTCGGTGGCCCCGGGGAGCACGGCGATGGACTGGGCCACGGTACGCAGCTGCCGGCACAGCGCACCGATCGACGTACGTACCGCACCGGCCGCCAGGTCGAGCCGCTCGACCGAGCGGTCCCGGCTGGCACCGGCCACAGTGCCACCGACGAAGATCGCTCCGAGCAGGACCGGCCCGAGTACGACGGCCAGGAACGTAGCGGTCAGCCGCGCACGCAGCGTCACTCGTCCTCCCGTGTTCGGCGCGCACCGCTCGATGCGATGCTGACACAGCAGCGAGCGTTCGGAGCCCGATACCACGGAGTGTTGCGTGCCTGGTTTCTCAGATCTTTCCGCGGTACGCGCGCAGAAGAGCCGCGTACGAGCCGCGGTGCTGGCCAAACGTAGATCCACACCGATCGACGTGCGGACCACGGCGGATCTTCGCCTGGCGTCCGAAACCCGCGCATTGATACGCAGCGTGAACGCCGTGACGGTGGCCGCGTACGTGCCGTTCGCCCGTGAACCGGGCGGTACCGGACTCCTCGACGCGCTGGCGGCGACCGGTGCGACCGTGCTCCTTCCGGTACTCCTGCCTGATCTTGACTTGGACTGGGCGCCGAACGGCGGTCCGGTGCTGGGGGTCGGCGCGGTGGCCACGGCCGACCTCGTCGTGGTGCCCGCGCTCGCGGTCGACCGGGGTGGGGTACGCCTCGGCCGCGGCGGCGGCTCCTACGATCGGGCGCTCGCCCGGGTGCGGCCGTCTGCCCTGGTCGTCGCGCTGCTGTACGACGGCGAGCTGGTTGACGAGCTGCCCGTCGAGCCGCACGACCGGCGGGTCGGCGCCGTTCTCCTGCCGGGCGCCGGATGTGTCCATCTGCCAGAGCAAACTGGACGGGCACCGGTCGGCTGAGGCACGATTGGCACTCGACCGATTCGAGTGCCAGGCCCCGGAGGAGAACGTGCCCACCTACCAGTACGCCTGCACCGCGTGCGGCCACCAGCTCGAGGCGGTGCAGTCCTTCTCGGATGAGCCGCTGACCGAGTGCCCGGAGTGCGCCGGCCGGCTGCGCAAGCTGTTCTCGGCGGTCGGCATCGTCTTCAAGGGGTCCGGCTTCTACCGTACGGACTCGCGCGCGGGCAACGGCAAGGCGGACGCCGCGCCGGAGACGGCGGGCGCGACGGCGTCCTCGGCAAGCTCGTCCTCGTCGTCCGGCGCTACATCGTCGGGCTCCTCGTCCGGATCCTCGTCGTCCGGATCCTCGTCGTCCGGATCCTCGTCGTCCGGGTCCTCGGGGACCACGCCGGCTGGCTCGCCGTCCTCCTCGGGGTCCGGTTCAACCGCCCGGTCCTCCGCCCCGGCCAAGTCACCCGCCGCCTGACCCGGCCAAGTCACCCGCCGCCTGACCCGGCTACGGCGCCATAGCACGTCCCCGGTTGCCGTCGTCGCGCTGTGCACAGCGCGCTCGGCCATCCACAACCCGGCAACGGCACGACGCCGGCAGATTCCCGTAACGGCCTAGCGTCGCCGTGTGCTGATCCGCCGCTCCTCGCTCGATCCACCCCGCCTGCGCGTGCCGCGACCGTCCACAGTGGTCCGCGTCGGGCTGGTTGCGGTGCTGCTGTGCCTCGCGGCCGCGATGCTCTACGCAGCACCAGCACCCCCGCCGGCCGCCGGACCCGCGGCGGTGACCGCCAGTGCCGAGCCGGGCCTCCCGGCCGGCCTCGTCGGCGTGCCCGTCCGGCTCGCCGAGCCCGGTGCGCTGGCCGCACTCCGGCCAGGTGACCGGATCGACCTGCTCGCCATCCCGGCCGCGACCGCGGTCGCGAGCGACGTTCTCGTCCTCGTCGTGGGTGGCGGCGTGGACGCCGCCGTCCTCGTGGTCGCCGTCAGTGAGGCGCAGGCCCGGCTCCTGGTCGCCACCGGACCGGACGCCCAGTTCGCCGCGATCCTGCGCCGTCGGTGACGCATGAGCCCGCACCCGACCCGGTCGGGCGCCGGCCGCACCCGGCCGCCGGCGGTTCGCTCAGTCCCAGTGCGGCGGCCGTTCCGCGCTGAGCCGTTCGTCATTGGAGTCCGGCCGTTCGCCCCAGCCGGCGTGCGTGTCGTCCCGGGTCTGCTCCGGCAGCACCGGGACGTCGTCGGTCAGCGCGACCTCGCGATCTGCGTCGAGCGGGGCGTCCACGGCAGGCAGCCTACCCGCAACCTGGCGCATCGGCGGCGCACCCCCCTGGGTAGCGTCAAGGCATGAGCAGTACCGGGCCCGACGACGCGCACTGGCGCCGGCCGCCCGCCGAGCCAGCGCCACCCGACGCGGCACAGACCCACCCGGAACCCGGGGCCGCGCCCGGCACCGCCAAGTCGCCCGGCCCGCCG
>JAEHDK010000429.1 GCA_016880465.1 Micromonosporaceae bacterium | reverse complement strand
TCACCTCGAAACTCGCCGCGCAGGGGCTGGCCATCGAGTACGACTACCAGTTCAACCGGATCGCCGGCATCCGGTACCCGGTGTTCCCGGGCAACAACGTCAGCTACACCTACGGAGTTCCGGGTGCGGCGAACAACGGCGCTGACCGGATCATCGCGGTCACCGACGGCGCCGGCACGCTCAGTCGCGAGTACGGGCCGCTGGGCGAGGTGACCAAGGAGACCCGGCTCACCCGGGCCCAGGGGCACCAGGAACGCAGCTTCACCACCCCGTACCAGTACGACACGTGGAACCGGATGCTGTCGATGACGTATCCGGACGGCGAGGTGCTGACCTACCACTACGACTCCGGCGGGCAGGTCGACGCGGCAACCGGGGTCAAGGGCGAGTTCACCTACCGCTACCTGCAGCGGATGGACTACGACAAGTTCGGCCAGCGGGTGCTGCAGGACACCGGCAACGGAACCCGCACGCAGTACTCCTATGACCCGGCCGACCGGCGGCTGGCCAACCTCCAGGCGAAGCTGGCCAACGGATACCAGTTCCAGAACTTGAAGTACCTGTACGACGACGTCGGCAACATCACCTCGATCCAGAACGACACGGTCGCGCCCGGCGGCCCGGACGTTGGGATGCAGGTCGGCGGGCCGAGCACGCAGACCTTCCAGTACGACGACATGTACCGGATGGTGCACGCCGAGGGCACCTACGCGCCCCGGACGCCGCAGGTCGACCGGTACCGCTCCGACCTGGCCTACGACAGCATCCACAACATCACGGGCAAGACGCAGGTGCACGAGCTGGTCAGCAATGGCAACGTGAAGGTGCAGGGCAAGACCAGCTACGACTACCAGTTCGCCTACGCCAGCGGCCGCCCGCATGCACCGAGCACCATCGGGCCGTACACCGTGGTGTACGACGCCAACGGCAACCAGATCAGCCGCGAACAGCAGCCCAAACCGCGCCGCCAGATGATCTGGGACGAGGAGAACCGGCTGGCCTGCAGCCACGAGAACGTGCAGAGCCAGACCCTGCCACAGACGCCCGCATCCTGCGACAACGCCGGGGGTACGCCGAACAACGCGCGCTACTTCTACGACGCACAGGGCCAGCGGGTGGTCAAGGACGGCAGCCAGTTCCACCTCTACCCGAACCGCGGCTACTCCACGCGTGGCAACCAGGAGTTCAAGCACATCTACATTGGAGAGTCAAAGCTCATCACCAAGGTGGTCGAGCCGGAGCAACGGGTCGAGGACCGGCAGTCCTACTCCCACGCCGACCACCTCGGGTCCACCGGGTTCGTCACCGACGAGCGGGGTGGGCTGGCCGAGCACCTGCAGTACTTCCCCGGCGGGGAGACCTGGGTCAGCGAGCACCCCTCGCAGCCCGTACCGCAGCAGTTCACGGGCAAGGAGTTCGACCCGGAGACGAACCTGTACTACTTCGGGGCGCGCTACTACGACCCGAGAACCCAGATCTGGCAGAGCCCGGACCCGATGGTCGAGACGCTGCTAAACGACGTCTCGAGCGGCGGCGCGTTCCACCCCGCCAACCTGGCGCTCTACACGTACGCCTACAACCATCCGGCCAACGTGCTCGACCCGAACGGCATGCAGGACTGGAAGGTCCGGGCGTGGGGCGCGGTCAAGGCGGTCGGCGGCATTCTCGAGGCGAGCGCCGGGGTGGCCGCCGGGGCCGCGACGAGCTGGACCGGCATCGGCGCGGTCGTCGGCGGTGCGGTCGCGTTCCACGGCCTCGACACTGCCTACGCCGGCGTGCGGGAGGCCATCTCTGGCCGGCCGCAGAGCAGCCTGACCAGCACGGTCATGCAGAAGGCCGGAGTCTCCAGGGAAAAGGCCGAGTACTACGACGCGATGATCTCCACCGTCGGCACCCTGGCCGCAGGCGGCGTGGTCAACGGAGTCAGGGTGGCCGCGACGGCGGGCTCGGCCGCCAGGGTCACTACGACCGCCCCAGCGCGCACGTCTGCAAGGATTGCGGCGCCGGCAAACGTGGCCCGTGCCGTGGCGTCGTCCGGCGGTGCCGCCGCGAAGAAGCGCATCGTCATCGGCGAGGGCATGGCCGCGATCAAGGCGGCGGCTCGCCGCGAAGGGGCAAAGTGGTACCAGGCGTGGCAGAAGAACTTCGATCCCAAGAACTTCGATCTGGCCGAGAGCATCGAGCGCAACAGGCGGTGGATTCAGCAGAAGATAAAGGAGGGGTACGAGATACTGGACATCGGGATCGACCCCGCTCGGGCGAGCCGCAGCCCGTTCTACCAGGTCGAGATTGAGGAGATAACAAGAGCTGGCTACCCAACGACGAAGATCCCCCGGCCGCCGAGCAACTAGCCGGTTCGGACCGCACCTGGACGACTGCCTCGCGGAGTTCGGCCCGGTGGCTGCGCAGTACGGTCTGACGCTGCGCAGCCACACGGTCCACGCGGACGGATTCGAGGCCGAGTACTGGAAGGACGAGATCGGTGTCCGCCTGGCGTACCGGATCCGGGACCCGTTCACCGTGGAGATCTGCTTTCCCGGCGGCGTCCGGGTGTCCGACGATCCCGAGCTCGTCCTGCGCGGCATCGACCTGCTCGATGTCGTGGACGCGGTCGGGCTGCCCGAGCCGCTGCCCCGAGCCGACTACTACCCGTTCCCCGATCGCCGGACGGCCGCCGCTCTTGCCGAGGCGCTTCGCGCGGCCGCCGGACCCATGCTCGGCGGCGACCGCACGCTCCTTCCGGAGCTCGTCAGCCGGATCCGAGCCCGGATGCCTCCCACGCAGCGTTGACGGCCACCGCCCGGGCTCCAGAAGGCCCTGGCGGTGGCCGGTCTCGCCGTGGCTGAGCACGGCCTGCTCGGCGAGGCCACCGGCGAGGTCGGGCCGGCCCTGTGTCACACCAAGATCATCAACCGGAGACATCGCCCGGGTTCTTCACCCGCTGGCGAACCGCTTGGCTTTCACAACGGTCCACCTCTTCCTGGAACCGATCCGGAGCCGTCCTGGCGAGTCGGCGGAAGATCTGGACCGCTTCGGCGATGTCGGTCTGCGCTTCGTCGTGTCGTCTGATCGCGCTGAGGTCGAACGACCGTTGCCGCAGGGCCTTGGCGAGGGCGGCCTCCTGGTCGGCGGCTGGTTCAGAGTTGAGCAGGCGGCGGTGCTCGATGCTCTCGTTCATCGCGCCAATCGCATCGCGGTGCCGGTGAACCGCGCTGTGCGCCAATGCAAGGAGGTGCAGGACGTCGGCCAGATCCTCATCGTGTGCGGGATTGTCGGCGTGACGGCGCAGTATGTCGGCTGCTTCGCTCCAGTGCGCAGCCGCTTCCTCGTCGCGGTCGAGCGCATACAAAATTGATGCCGACAGGGCGAGCGAGCTCGTCAGGTCCAGCTCGAAGATCGCCGGCTCTGCACCAACTAAGCGGCGCCGTACCCGTACCGCCTCCTGCGCCGCAGCGGCCGCCTCGGCATTGATCCCGATGCGCTTCAACACCAAGGCGCGGTTGTGCAGGCACCTCGCGGCGCCTTGCGAGCCATAGCAGCGACCGTTGACACACGGTGGTGGACCGTCTGGTCGCTGTGGGGGTGTGACCATGGAACACGCCGAGTCGTTGAGACGACGCAGCGCGGCGAGGGCCCCGGGAGCGTTCCCGACGGTGGAGCCGAGTTGGGTATGCCAGCCCAGCCACGCGGGCGGTGCTGTCCGAGCTGGACGACGAGACGCAGCCCCTACGGGCGGTGTCGATGATTGTCCGCGGCCTCAGCACGGATTACCGTCCAAGCTGTGGTGGCCTTCTCGGTCGATGATGTGCTGCCGGCGCAGGCGCTGGGGACCCGTCCGCTGGGCGAGCTGTGTAAGGATGCGATCGTTGTGGGTGGTGATCCGGCATTGCCGGTCCTCGCGCCGGATGGGGTGCATCCGCTGCTGAGTGCCGTCGGCCGGGCGTTCGCGGAGCACCGGCCGTTGGTCCTGTCGCCGGACGCGGTGTGGTTGACGATTGCCCAGGGCGTGGCGCAGCACGTCCGGTTGCATGCCGAGACGCTGCGGCCCAAGCTGGTCCGCCACGCCGGACGCAAGCGGCTCGAGGTGGTCGTCCGGGGTCCGATGCCCCGCGACGAGGAGTCCTGGCGCGACGTGGTGAGTTCGCTGGCGAAGCAGTTGGCCGCCGAGGTCGACGACGCCACGCTGTTCGAGTGCGACTTCAGCACCAGCAGCGAAGTCGAGCGGATCGCGGGGCGTGTCGTGCTACTCGACGTCTATGCGCCCTACTTCAGCGACTGGCTGCGCTGCGTGTGTGGGATCCCGTCGGTCACGCTGACCGGGACCCTGGCCGACTGGGAGCGGATCCGGGCACGGGTCGACCAGCTGGCCGTGTTCGGATTGGACGCCTGGCGTCGGTCACTCGTGCCAATCACGGAGGCGTTCGTGTGCGCCGCGGCTGGCGCCCCGAATATCGCTTTTTGGCAGCGGATCTACAACCCTGCGGACGCCTACGGCGGCGGTGTGATCACCGGCTGGGCCGCCCGGCTGTACCCGTACCTACTCAGCTCGGGCGGCGTCGACCGGCCGAACCCGCTGCTGGAGCTGCCCATCGACGAGCCGCGGGAACTAACCTTCGGGCGGATGGGATACGAGGGTCCAGGCGTGCGCAGCGACGCAGTACCGGCCACGTTGTCCAGGGTGGTCGTCAACGTCAACGACCGGATCGAGGCGACAACAGCGTCGTCGCGTTGCACGCCGGCCTGATCGGCGTTGCGCAGGACGACGGCGGCGCGTTACGGCCGGTCGCTGGCTGGTACCTGGCACATGCTCGGGCCGAGATCGAGGATGTGATCGACCGGCTCGTCCGCGAGCACGACGCCACCCCGCCCTGGCCCGGAAGCCTGCTCGATGGCACCGACGAGCTCGTCGCGCTGTACCACCGCGTCGGCGCGGCGACGTTGTTCGGCGGGGCCTGGCGGTTGCTACCCGTCGTCGAGCACGGGCGGATCCCGCGTGGCTATCCCAACCCGTACCTCCTTACGATCATGTCGGCCCCCGGTGCACGATGCCTCGCCGCCGCCACCGACCTGGCCGGCGAAACGATGCACTGGGTCATCTGCCGTGTCGAGGACCTGGAAGCTGACCCGTCCGGGCTGGCTGGCCGGCGCCAGCGGCTGCTCGACCGGCCCGCCGAGATCCCCGTATACGGCACGTCACTTGCGCTGGTGCTCGAGGCGATCCTGGACGGCGGTGACCTCACCCATCTGGAGACAGGCCGGCTCGATCAACTCGACGGCACACACCAGCCACCCCGACCGGCCAGCACCAGCTCGCCGCGCCGGGCCCCGATCGAGCCGGGTCCCAACGCCGACCTCGACGAGATACGCGCGGCTAAGGAGACGGCGATCGACCGAGAAGAGTTCGAGCTGGCCGCACGCCTTCGCGATCACGAGAAGGCGCTCCTTCGCGAGCGGGCACACGGCCGGCGCACCGACCGTTCGTAGACTTGACTCGCCGTGCCACCGGCAGGGTGCTCTCGTTCCTCGCGGGCAGGCCCGTCGCCCCGAGCCCGGGAACCCACCGTCCCCTCATGCCGCGAGGCAACACGAGCTCATCTTGCCGCGAACCGCGCGATCGGTGGCTCGCGGCTTCTCCATCACGCGGCAGTCCGGAACTGCTCATAGCGCTCCTCGAGTCGGGACGCGTCAGGCCGGTCGGCCCGCGACCGCGGGAGGTGGATGCTGCCACCGTGCATCTCCTGGAGGCCATGGCGAAGCATAGGCCCGTCGATCTCGGTGAGTATGTCGCGACGGACCTCGGCCACGTGGTCCGGACGGATACCAAGGATGTTCGCGTCGTAGGCCGCATGGTGGATCTTGCACAGGGCAAGCCCGTTCGGCACGACTGGGTCACCACGCAGATGGTGATCGGGAAGGATGTGGGCCGCGTCGATCAGCGGGGCATGGCCGAGCCGGCACAATGCGCAGCGGCATTCATAAGCGCGAAGAACCTTGGGCCGGAACAGCACCTGATGCAGGCGACGAACTGACGTTCCGCACGTCTGAGAACTGATTTGGCCCCCCACCCGCCGTGGCCTGTGAGTTATTCGGCGTTCGTTGGCGCCGGCGGGGTTGCGAGAAGCTCGGCGGCTCGGTGTGAGACTTCGTCGATGGCTGCGGTGATCTCGTCGAGCGTGCGTCGGTTGGCGATCCATTGCCGGTACTGCTCTGCCTGCTCGGCCGTGAGTCGGCGGCTGACAGTCTTTCCGGCCACCTTGCGGCTGTACTGGTAGTACGGGCCGTGTCGCTGGGGCGGGTCGGCCTGGCAGCGACAGGCCGTGACGCCGCACACGGTGTAGCGCTCACTGACGGTGCCCGCGATGGCGAAACCCAAGTCGTGTAGGCGGTTCTTCAGCTCACGGTAGCGGCGTTGCAGCCGGGCCAGCTCGTCCCTGGACATCGCACCTCCCGTTCGGCGTGTCGCCACCGACCCCTCTCATCTGTCCGTACGGTATACGGACAGATGAGGTGATGCGAGGAGGTGGGCGTGGACACGCCGAAGGGTGGCCCGTTCGAGCTGGTCAGTTACCGGTTGGGGGCGTTGCCGCTGGTCAACCACTTCCTGGACCGTATCGGCCTGGACGGGCTGCTGGCCCGCTGGTTGCCGCCACCGGATCGCCGGTTCCGGCTCGACCCGGCGGTGGCGATCCGGCTGGTGGTGGTCAACCTGCTCGTCGGCCGGACACCGCTGTACGGGCTGGGCGAGTGGGCCGCCCCGTACGCACCACACCTGCTCGGGCTGCCGGGCGGGGACACGGCCTGGCTCAACGACGACCGGGTCGGACGGGCGTTGCAGACGCTGTTTGACGCCGACCGGGCCAGCCTGCTCACCGAGCTGATCGTCGGCGTGGTCGTCGAGTTTCATGTGGACACGTCGGAGATGCACAACGACTCGACCTCGGTCAGCGTGCACGGCCAGTACCGGGCCGCGGACGGCAGCCCACGTGGTGGCAAACCCACGCCGGCGGTCACGTTCGGCCACTCCAAGGACCACCGCCCGGATCTCAAGCAGTTGGTGTGGATCCTGACCGTGTCTGCGGACGGGGCGGTGCCGATGGCGTACCGGCTCGCCGACGGCAACACCACCGACGACCCCACCCACGTGCCGACCTGGGACGGACTCGTGGGCGTGCTCGGCCGGCGGGACTTCCTCTACGTGGCCGACTCGAAACTGTGCTCCGGCACCGCGATGCGCCACATCGACGCCAACGGCGGCCGGTTCGTCACCGTCATGCCCCGCACCCGTAGTGAGGACAAGTGGTTCCGCGACTGGATCCAAACCAACCAACCACAATGGACAGAAGTGATCCGCCTACCCGGCGAGCGGCTCGGCGACCTGGACCAGGTGTACTCCACGTTCCCCGCCCCACTGCCCTCGGCCGAGGGTTACCGCATCATCTGGGTCCACTCCACCGCCAAGGCCGCCCGCGACGCGCACACCCGCCAGGCCCGCATCGAGGCCGGCGCCGCCGCGATCGACGCACTCAACACCAAGCTCGCCGGCCCCAAGACCAGGCTCAAGACCCGCCAAGCCGTCGAAGCCGCCGCCACCGCCGCCCTAGCCGACGCGGGCGCGGGCGCGTCACGGTGGCTCGACGTCACGATCACCGAGACCGTCGAGGAGACGTTCCGGCAGGAGAACCGCGGCCGGCCCGGCACCGCCACCCGCTACCGGCGCACCACCCGCACCCGATACGAGATCGCCTACCAGTCCCGCGACGACCAGATCGCCTACGACGCCGCCAGCGACGGCTGCTTCCCCCTCATCACCAACGACAAACATCTATCAGATGCGGAAGTGCTTGCCGCGTACCGGTACCAGCCGAACCTGGAACGACGTCACCACCTGCTCAAGTCCGTCCAAGACGCCGACCCGCTGTGGCTGCGCGACGCCGCCCGCATCGAAGCACTCTTCTGCTGCCAATTCCTCGCCCTGCTGCTGGGCGCGCTCATCGAACGCGAGATCCGCACCGCGATGCGCAGGGCCGACACCAGCGACATCCCGCTCTACCCCGAACTACGCGCCTGTCCAGCCCCGTCAGCCGAGCGGATCCTCGCCGTCTTCGCCGAGGTCACCCGCCACGAACTGCACCGCAACGGCCGGCTCGTCCAAACCTTCGAGGCCGACCTCAGCCCCCTGCAGCAGCAGATCCTCGACCTACTCGGCGTCCCCGCCACCGCATACACCAACTGAGCGTCGCGCGAAGTGGGGGGCCAAATCAGGTCTCAGAAGTGCGGAACGTCAGGACGAAGGGTCAGCTGTCGCGCATAACGGCGCTCCGCGACGAGTTCGGCATCGCCCATCGTGTCTGACCGTTCGACCAACTCGACCGCGAACTCATGCAGGCTGGGGTCCTCGTCAACGAGAAACACCGGGTAGATGGCCTGGTACACGCCTCGGGCGACCGGGTAGAAGTAGGCCAGTGGCACCTGCCGCCGCATCGCCTCGCGCAGCGCCTGATTATCGGTATGGCTTGGATCGGTGCCGCGCCATTTGTAGCGCAGGTTGCCGTCCTCCCCCACCGAATCCTGGTACGGCGCCTCGCCACCGACGGGTGTGAAGGTCGTCCGAATCGTCAACGCCGCCGACAGCTGTACCGGCTTACGGATTCCGGGCTGAACGATCAAACGCATGGGGCGGCCTTCGAACTCGAACGAGTTGATCAATTCTGACGGAACGCCGCCCGGATGCTCCCTCGCGAGCCGGTCCAGGTGAACGAACATGGCCGACCGAACCCTAGCGTCCAGATCGTCGACCATGCGTCATTTATAGACGACGATCAGGCAGGCCGCCATGCCGCATTGCTCGGCGTCAAGCGCCTGCCGCCCAGAGCGCAGTGAAGTGAGCGCCGATGGGGTAGGTGCAGGCACTGCGCGACGAGGCGCGCACGGCGCAGCCGGACGTACTGACGGACCTGAGGACGTGGGCGCCGTTCGACAGCGCGTGGACGCAGCGATACGTCGTGGCCACGTACTGCCGGATCCTCTACCCTCCACACCGCAGAGGTCGCGTCGAAGCGCGGCGCGCTGGAGTGGGCGAGGGACAACCTCGATGCCCAGTGGCGCCCGTTGCTGTCCCAGGTGATCCAGGACCGGACACTGGGCTGGAACCCGGCAGACCCCCACGACCCGGCAGCATGGAAGAGGCGCACGAGTTCGCTGCCTACGCACAGTCGTTCGCAGGCTGACCGGAAGTCCGCCGCGCTCCGCCACACGGCAGGTCGCGGCGGCTTCCCGCGCCATCCAGCCAACAGACGGATCAGGAACCGACCCGGAACTGCCAACCCTCGCTGAGAATCTTGCCAACCCAGTCTCATGATCACCGTGACGTTCCTCGTGTGTATGGCGGCTGGCACACTCTTCGTCGTCGCCGGTGCGCCGCCCTGTGCCGCTCCGGTTCCCAGCAATTCCGACGCCGCAACACCGTCGCGATCACCTGCCCCGTCCGAGGTCGGCTTCAGCGAGGTCGGCGACTGCGCCGACGGGCAGACGGTGCTCATGCGTGCCGCGAGATGGTTGACCGCTTGGGCCGGAGGGCCGGTGCCGTACCTGTCGAGTACCGACCCGACTACATGGTTCGACAGATACCGCCGAGACTGCTCGGGTTACGCCTCGATGGCCCTAGGGTTGCCGGGTCCGGCCTGGACAGCGCGGCGCTTGCCGCACGATCGATCCTTCGACTATTGGGTTGACCCGACCATGACCAGCTACGTCGGCTACGAACAATCGGGCGATGGGGAACGCTCCATCGCACCATCCCTTACCCTTACTTCGACGCCTACCCGATGAACCCCTACCACGTCAGCACCCATCGAAGCCATAGACATCTGCGCGAGTCGTTACGGCTCGGTTGTTCTGTCCGTCGCTGACGTTGCGCCGCCGGTAGCCACGTACAGGGGGGACCAGCGGGGGTGACGCGGTCGAGATGGGCGCGGCCGCGCCATCCCACAACTCATCGTGATCGCTACCATCCGGTCATGGACAACAAGCTGTACAGCGATGCCGTTCGCGTGGCGTTCAGGTCGCCGCCGTGCGCCACCTGCGGGTCGGGCACCCGAGTCACCTGGACGAACGTGACGACCCCGGAGGACGCAGGTCGGCGATGGATGCCGGGTCTGCCCGAGTGCCGCAATGATGCCTGCCCCGCCAAGGTGGCGGGCTGACTAATCTGGTGCGCTAGACCGACGGCGTGGGGTTGACCATCACCTGTACCGGCGGCTGGGCTGTCGCGTGGTCGCGCAGATGCCGGTCGAGCGCATCGCGCAGCAACGTTCCGCCGTTGGGGTGCAGCTCCGTCTCGATCCGGGTGAGCCGCTCGAT
>JAEHDK010000428.1 GCA_016880465.1 Micromonosporaceae bacterium | reverse complement strand
CGTCACGCTCGCGGCGCCGCACGGGCTCGCGGCCGGCGCCACCGTACGGGTGCGCCGCCGGCCCACCGTGCTCGTCCAGCCGTCCGCGTTCCGGCAGCCGCCGACGATCGACCGCGCGCCGCTCGCGACCGGCCGCTACGCCGTGGTGCTGCGCGTCTTCCACGCCGAAGTGTCCACTCTGGACGACGGTACGATCCGGGAGACCGCGCTGGGCGGTCCCGACACGAGCGGCCGGCTCGGGGTGCGCTGGCAGGTCCGGCTCGCCCCGATCCCGGCCGGCGCGTCCTGCGCCGCCTGGCACCCGCCTGCCCAGTCCGGCACGTTGCGCCCCGACCTGGCCCCACCGGGTACGACCGGTGGCGACTGTGCACTGCCCGGCGACGTCGGCTTCGCCGGGCTGCAGAGCCGGCTGTTCCGGATCGAGGTCAACGCGGTGAGCCCGGCCGGTGCGGTGACGTCGCTGCTGTGGGACACGGACAACGCCAGCGTGGCGAGCCTCGTCGAGAAGCCCGGTACGCCGGTGACCCTGCAGACCATGGGCCCTGACACGTTCAGCGGTTTCGGCGACGGGCAGACCGTCACGGTGACCGATCCACACCGCGAATGGGACGGGGAACCGGCGCACGTCGCGGTCACCTCGTCGACCCAGCGTCCACAGCGGACACTCGTACTGTCGCCGGCCCCCGCGTCGTACGACCTGGCGGCCGGCCCGCGGGTCCGCCGGTGGCGCGGCGAGGTGCAGAACCCGCCGGTCGGTACGCCGATCGAGCTGATGGAGGGCGTGCGCTGCATCCTGGGTGGCGGGGTCTACCGGGTCGGCGACTACTGGCTGGTGCCGGCGCGGCCGGCCCTCGGCGGCCTGGTCTCGTCCGCGGGCGGCGCGTCGTCCGGCGGCATCGAGTGGGACCGGGACAAGGCCGGCGCCTTCGTCGACCAGCCGCCGCACGGCCCGGCCGAGGTGTGGTCGGCACTGGCCGTCGTGGACTACAACGCGGCGACGAAGGTGTTCAGCCTGCCGGCCGGCGCCGACTGCCGGCCCGTGTTCCCGGCGCTGACCGCGCTGACCGCCGCCGATGTCAGCTACGACAACACCGCGTGCGACCTCGGCGCCGACACCGTCCAAGGGGCGCTGGAGGCGCTCTGCTCGCGTACCGGGGACGTCGCGATCCTGGTCCACCCGGGTCCCGGTTGGCAGCAGCAGCTGCTCACCCTGCCCGCGGGCGCCAGCGGCCGGATCTGCTTCCTGCCCGGCGAGTTCGTCACCGCCGGTCGCGTGGTGCTGTCCGGTAAGGGCAACCTCGTCGTCTACGGGTCGGGCCCGGGCAGCCGGGTCAGGTCCACAGTGGATGAGGCGGTCCTCGTGTTCGACGGCTGTGCCGGGGTCACCGTGCGGGACCTCGACATCGAAGGGGGACCCGGGTCCGACACCGGGAGCCCCGGCGTGCTCGGCGCGCTGACCATCCGGGACTGCCCCGACGTACGGGTGGAGGCGGTGCGCGCGTCCTGCGCGTCGCGCGCGAAGCCGCTGGCGAGCTGCATCACCATCGCGGGTACGGGGGCGGGATCCCGGGCCGTCGTGCGCGACTGCCGGCTCGACGCCGGCGACTACCAGACCGGGCTGCTCGTCCGCGATGTCGGCCGGGTCGACGTCACCGGGGTGGCCGTGCACGCACCCGCGACCGGCCCGACGACCCTTCTCGCGCTGGGCCGCTCGGCTCGGGAGCGGCTGCGTCGGGTCCTGGTGTCGAGCCTGTCCGTCGGGGCGGTGCTCCCGGGCAGCAACGTCGTGGCCGGCGCGATCAGCTTCAAGGCACCGGGCACGTTCGTACCGGCGTGGAAGCAGTTGCTGGGAGCACAGCCGCTCCCGCCCGGCGGTACGCCGAGCGCCCAGCGGGCCCACGTCTACCGGCTCGCGGACCGGCTGCTCCGCGGCCGCGTGGACGCGGGTGCCGCGCCGCTGCGCCAGCGCATCGACGCCCTGCTCGCCCTGCGCAAACCGGCCGCCGGCCAGGCCATCGTGGTGGCCGGTGCCGGCCTGGCGGAGGTGTACGTGCGAGACAACACGATCACCAACGCCGTCCAGGGCGTACACATCGCGGTCAGCCAGAAGCAGGCTGGGCTACCGTCACTCGCCGGTCGGGTGGTCGTGACCGGCAACCGGATCGGGTTGCGTACGCCGGTCGAGACGGCCGGCGCGCCGCGCGGCGTCTTCGTCGGCAACACCGCGTCGCTGCTCGTCGCCGACAACGAGGTGTCGATGGTGAACGACGCGCCGTCGGGCACCCCGAGCTGCGACGGCATCCGGGTCTGGGGCGTGCTCGGCCGGTACGCGGTGATCCGGGACAACTACCTCACCTCGTGTACGGTCGGCGTCCGCATCGTCGCCGTCGCCGGCCCGGGTGGCGCCCCGACCGGGGTGAGCGTGCAGTGGCTGGTGCGGGACAACTTCGCGCCCGGCGCCACGTCCGCGGTCCTGCGTACGGAGCCGGCCGGCTCGAACCGCATCGTCGTGAAGGACAACCGCTCGTAAAGCCCGGTGCCCGGAAGCGGACACCCGGCTTGACAGTGCCGGGCCCGGGCGTAGCGTGGGAACCGCAACGCACCTCCGCGGTTGGAGAGGTCACTAAGTTAAGTTGGTACGTGTTGAGGCGCTAAGGTTCCTTGCCGCGAATCCGCAGAAGCGAAAAGGCCTAAGGGTTCAAGTCCCGCGTTGCGCAGCACGGTAGGAGGCCCCGGCTCGGGGCCTCCGGGCATTTTCGGCGTTCGCCGGCAGCGCAACATCATGGCGGGTGCGCTGCCATGCCATCGACAAGACTGTGCCCATGGCGACCGAGAGTCCCCCGCGCGCCGGGCTGCTGCGCCACCATGCCGACTTCCGCCGGCTGTGGCTCGGCGAGGGCATCAGCCTCGTCGGCACGCAGGTCAGTCTGCTCGCGCTGCCGTTGGTGGCCGTGACGGACCTGCACGCGAGCACGTTCGAGGTCGCCGTACTGACCGCCACGGAGATGGTCGCGTTCCTGTTCCTCGGGCTGCCGGCCGGCGCCTGGAGCGACCGGATGCGCCGCCGGCCGGTCCTGATCGTCGGGGATCTCGGCCGGGTGGTGATCCTGGCGTCGGTCCCGCTGGCGGCGCTGGCCCACGTGCTGACCATCTGGCAGCTCTACGTGGTCGGGCTCGCGGCCGGCGTGTGCACGGTCTTCTTCGACATCGCCTACCAGTCGTACCTGCCGGCACTGGTCGGCCGGGACCGGCTCGTCGAGGGCAACGCCAAGCTGGAGACCAACCGGACGGTCGCGGGCGCCGTCGGGCCGACCGTCGGCGGGTTCCTCGTGCAGGGGCTGACCGCGCCGATCGCCGTCGCCGTCGACGCGCTGAGCTTCGCCTGGTCGGCGGCGTGGATAGCCGCGATCCGGACGCCCGAGGCGGCCCCGCGGCCGGCCGCACGGCCCCGGCTGCGCACCGAGATCGGCGAGGGACTGCGGTTCGTGTTCGGCCACCCGATCCTGCGCGCGATCACGCTGTGCGGCGCGACCGCGGTGGTGTTCTACGGTGCGCAGGGCGCCATCGTGATCGTGTTCCTGGTCCGCGAGGTGCAGCTGTCCCCGGGCGCGATCGGCGTGCTGTTCAGCATCAGCAGTGCCGGCACCATCCTGGGTGCGTTGAGCGCTGCGTGGCTGACCCGTGCCCTCGGCCAGCGCCGCGCGATGGTGGTCTATGTCGTGGGTGCCGGCCTCGCCGGCCTGCTGATCCCGCTGACCGCGGGCGGCTGGCGGCTCGCGTTCTTCGCGCTCGGCGCCGGGTTGGTGGGCTACTTCATCGTCGCCTACAACATCCTGCAGGTGAGCCTGCGGCAGACGGTGTGCCCGGACCACCTGCTCGGCCGGATGAACGCCACGATGCGCACGACGATGTGGAGCACCACGCCGCTCGGTGCGGTGCTCGGCGGGCTGCTCGGCTCCTCGCTCGGGCTGCGGCCGACCCTGTGGATCGCCGCCGTGGGAGCCCTGTTGGCGAGCCCCCTGCTGTTGCCGATCATGAGAGAGCCTCTGGAGCCGGCGGCTGGCGGCACGCCGGCCGGGCGCGAGATGCCCGAACCGCAGGTCGCGCCGGACGATGGCGAGCTCGTCCATCCCGGACATCATGCCGCGGGCTCATGGGGCAAGCTCGGATGGTGCGACTCGCGACGTGGAACGTGAACTCGGTTCGCTCCCGGTTACCCAGGTTGTTGGACTGGCTGGCACAGACCCAGCCCGACGTGGTGTGCCTTCAGGAGACGAAGGTCGCCGCCGCCGCGTTCCCGGCCGCGGAGGTCGCCGAGCTGGGGTACGCGACCGCGGCACACGGCGACGGCCGGTGGAACGGCGTCGCGGTGCTGTCCCGGGTCGGCCTGGTCGACATCGCGCGGGGCTTCCCCGGCGAGCCGGGATTCCCCGACGTCGAGACGCGGGCTCTCGGTGCCACGTGCGGCGACGTACGGGTGTGGTCGATCTACGCACCGAACGGCCGCAGCCCCGGCTCGGCGCACTACGCGTACAAGCTGGCCTGGTTCGAGGCGCTCGCGGCCGCCGTCCGTACCGAGATCGCGGCCACGCCACAGCTGGGGGTCTGCGGCGACTTCAACGTGGCCCCGACGGACGACGACGTGTGGGACCCGGCCGCGTTCGTCGGCGCCACGCACGTGACCCCGGCCGAGCGCGCGGCACTGGCCGACCTGCGCAGCACCGGGCTGCAGGACGTCGTACCCACGCCGATGAAGGGGCCGCGCCCGTTCACGTACTGGGACTACCGCGCCGGGATGTTCCACCAGAACATGGGCATGCGCATCGACCTCGTGTACGCGACGGCACCCCTCGCGCAGCGCGTGGCATCGTCCTATGTGGACCGCGAGGCACGCAAGGGCAAACTGCCGTCCGACCACGCGCCCATCGTCGTCGACCTGCGCTGACCGCGGCCGGGGAGCACATCCGCACAGCGGTGGCGCCGGTACGTACACTCGGCGGGTGATCGTGGACCTGTCGCACGACATCGTCGCCGGAATGCTCACCTATCCCGGTGTCCCGGGTCCCGAGATACGGATCACGACCACGCGGACGGCATCCGCCGCACGGCTGACCAGCGGTGCCTCCTTCGAGATCGAGTCGCTGACGCTGGTCGGGAACACCGGCACGTACGTGGACGCGCCGTACCACTACCACGCCGATCGGGCCGACGTGGCCGAGCTCCCGCTCGAACGGCTCGTCAACGTACCGATCGCCGTGGTGCGAGCGGTCGGCCGGACCGCAGTCACCGCAGCGGACCTCGGCGACCCGGGCCGGCTGTGGGGTCATGCGGTCCTCGTACACACCGGGTGGGCGCGCTACTGGGGGACGCCCCGCTACCACGAGCTGGACTGTCCACATGTCACGGCCGATGCCGTCGACGTCCTCGCCGCGGCGAACGCCGCTCTGGTCGGCATCGACTCGCTCAACATCGACGATCCCCGGGATCCGCGCCGACCGGCGCACCACCGGCTGCTCGGTGCCGACATTCCCATCGTCGAGCACCTCACCAACCTCGGTTCGGTGCCCGACACGGGTGCCCGCCTGATCGCACTGCCGCCGCCCGTACGGGCAATGGCGTCGTTCCCCGTCCGCGCCGTGGCGGTCTTCGCCGGCTGATGCGCGGCGCTAGCCGACCGGCTGGCCGATCCGCTCGGCGAGGAACTCCTCCCAGGTCCGCTGGCCGACCGCCTGCTCGGGAGCCAGGTTGCCGCCGCCCCGAAGCTCGCGGGCGGCCCGGCCCGGCAGCCAGATCGGCACGATGAGCCGACGCCGATGGCTGGCGCGAAGGTACTCATCGAGCGTACCGGTGCCTGCGGTGACCAGGATTGGCGACGTCATGGCTGCTCCTCAACGCCACCCTGACCGCGGGCTCACCACCTGCCGCGGTGATCGGGAATCCGGGCGATCAGGACCCTCTTCCGGCGATTCCGCTAGCGGTATCCGGCGGCCGAGTCCTCGCCGTTGAGCCAGCCCGCCAGTACGGCCGCCTGGCTGTGTTCGAGGTCTCGGGTGGCGGTGAGCAACGTCATCCGGCCCTGGCGGGCGGACTCCCGCAGGCGCTGGACGACCTCGTGGCGGGCCGGGTCGCGCAGCTCGGCCAGGTACCGCCGGCGGAACTCGACGTACCGTTCCGGGTCGTGTCCGTACCAGGTACGCAGTTCGGCGGACGGGGCGATGGCGCGCATCCATTCGTCCACCCGGGCGTCCTGCTTGCGTACGCCGCGCGGCCAGATCGCATCGACCAGGATGCGCAGACCGTCGTCGGGTGACGCGGCGTCGTAGATCCGGCGGTACCGTACGTCCTTGCTCATCGCCGCCTCCGCGGACTGGTGAACCGTCCCCACCAGCCTGCCACGCGGGATCGGGCCGGCGGGCCGGATCCCCCGCCGCGGAGAACGTGGTGAAGCCGCCGAGCAGCCCGACGCCGAGAAACGGGCGCACCAGCCGTTGCCGCCGCCAGACGTGCCTCACCAGCGCCATCAACACCGAACGCGGCCCAGGGGAACCCCCGGCGCCGTGGCCGGTGTCACAATCGAGCAGCCACCGCTCCGCGTCCGGTACGGCCACGCCGCCTACGCTGAACCGGTGGGACACGTGGCAGGCCTGGTCTCCGTCGTGACCGCCGTGCACGAGGCCAGCGTCGTGTTCCTGGCCCAGGCGTACCGGTCGCTCGTCGAGCAGGAGCTGCCACCGGGTTGGCAGTGGGAATGGCTCGTGCAGCAGGACGGGTCGGGTACCGCAGCCGGTGTGCTACCCGACGACCCACGGGTCACCGTCGACAGTGGACGGCGGGGCGGCCCGGCCACCACCCGCAACCTGGCGGCCGGCCGAGCCCAGGGGTCACTGGTGAAGGTGCTCGACGCCGACGACCAGCTCACGCCGGGCGCACTCGGCCGGGACATTGCCGTTCTGGCGTACGAACCGACCATCGGCTGGACGACGGCGAGCGCTCTCGACCTGTGGCCCGACGGATCGACGGTCGGGTGGCAACACCGGGATCCGCCGGCCGGACGGCTGGCCCGCAACCACGTCCTGCACTCCTTCCAGCAGCACGACTACCGGCTGCCCGTGCACCCCGCGACCCTGTGCATCCGGCGCGACCTGCTCCTCGCGCTCGGCGGGTGGATGGCCCTGCCCGGCGGGGAGGACACCGGCCTGCTACTGGCCGCCTCGGTCGTCAGCGACGGTTACTTCATCGGCGCGCCCGGGCTGCTGTACCGCAGGCATGCCGGCCAGGTCACCGGGCGGGCCGGCTGGACGGGGTCCACCGAATGGACCGCCCGCATGCGCTTCGTCGAGGCTCGGGCCATCGCGCTGCAGGCACTCTGGCGGCATGCGGACCGACCGGGTCAAGCCTGATCGGGGGACACGAAGGCCACCGGCGTGGACTAACGATCGTGCTTTTCTGTTGCCGCAGTTCGGCCACAGCAGTCATCGCGATGAACCCTCTCGCGCGTGGCCAACCAAGCCAGCGTGGCGCCGCTTGGGGCGGTATGCTGAAAAGATCTTGAACGGGCGTCCGACCCGGACCCGGCCCAAGGAGTACGCGATGCAGAAGATCACCCCGTACCTGCGGTTCGACGGCGCGTACGACGGCAAGTGATGAGCACCCCGCAGCTGACGCTCACCACCGTCAACATCGGCGCGCCCGACGCGAATGCGCTCGCGCGCTTCTACGTCCGGCTCCTCGGCTGGGACATCAAGGTGGAGGAGCCGGGCTGGGTCATCGTGCGGAACCCCGCCGGCGGCGTGGCGCTCTCCTTCCAGGAGGAGTCGCGGTACGCCCGGCCGACCTGGCCCGCGGGCCCCGGCGACCAGCAGATGATGATGCACCTCGAGATCCTCGTCGACGACCTGGAGCGGGCCGGTGCGCACGCGGTCGCCGCCGGCGCCGTGCTCGCGGGCTACCAACCACAGGCGGACGTGCGCGTGTACCTCGACCCGGCCGGCCATCCGTTCTGCCTCTGGGTGCAACCGTAGGCGGGTAACGGCAACCGGGTCACCTCCCCGTCCGGCGGCTGTTCGCCACGATGTCGCCCAGCGCGGCGATCAGCGCGGCCAGGACGAACCCGATGGCCACGAGCAGTGCGTCGCGGAAGGCCCGCGACCAGCCCTCGTTCGTCGCGGCGAGCGTGGCGAAGAAGACCGAACCGACGCCGGCGATGCCCATGGCGGCACCGATCCGCTGCCCGGTGAGCAGCATGCCGCTGGCGCTGCCCGCCTCGGGGACGGGGACCTGGGACAGCGTCAGCGTCTGGTTAGGGGTGATGACGAGCCCGCTGCCGAGTCCCGCCAGCAACAGCGGCCCGGCGGTGGCCAGCGGGGCGCCGTGGCCGGGTACGAAGTGCAGCGCGACGAACGCGCCGGTGAGCCCGGCCGCCACCGCGATCAGGCCGATGGCCACCAACGGCCGCCCGAACCGGTTGACGATCTGACCGCCGAGCGCCGCCGCGGCCGCGGAACCGAGCGCGAACGGGGTGATCGCCACGCCGGCGAGCAGCGGGCTATAGCCCAGCCCGCTCTGCAGGAACAGGCTGAAGAGGAAGAAAATGGCGGTGAACCCGCCGAAGTAGAGGACCGAGATCAACGCGCCGAGGGCGTACGAGCGCAGCCGGAACAGGGTCAGCTGGAACAGCGGCTGGCCGCGCCGGGCGAACCGGCGTTCCCAGTACCCGAAACCGGCCAGCACCGCGAACCCGGCCGGCATCAACAACCACGTCAGCGGCGAGCGCCACTGCTGCCGCTGTACGAGGGGCAGGAGGAGCAGGACAACCCCGAGGCCCAGCAGCAGTACCCCGACGGGGTCGAGGCTTTCCCGCTGGCGTCCGCCCTCCTGCCGGGTCGGTATGAGGCGCCAGCCGAGCGCGATCGTGGCGGCGCCGATCGGCACGTTGACGTAGAACACCCAGCGCCAGCCCTCGTGCGCACCGCCGAGGCGGATGATGATGCCGCCGAGCAGCGGCCCTATCGCAGTCGAGATGCCCATCGTGGCGCCGAGGAGCCCGAACGGACGGCCCCGCTCCGCGGGCTGGAACAGTTGCTGGATCAGCCCGCTCACCTGCGGCGTGACCACGCCGGCCGAGGCGCCCTGGAGCAGCCTGGTGAGGATCAGCCAGATCGGGCTCTGGGCCAGCCCGGCGGCCGCGCTGGACAGCGTGAAGCCGGCCAACCCCGCGACGAAGACGTCGCGGCGGCCCCGGGCGTCGCCGAACCGGCCGGCGGGTACGAGGGTCAGGCCGAAGGTCAGCGCGTACCCGGACAGCACCCATTGCAGGTCGCCAGCGTTCGCGTCCAGCGTGGTGCGGATCGAGGGCACCGCCACGTTGACGATGCTGACGTCCAGCAGGGTCATGAACGCGGCGACCAGACCGACAGCCAGTGCCCGCCACCGGGTCCGTTGGCTGCGGTCAGCGTCGGTCACGCCCGGTGGCCCAGCAGCCGATCCAGTCGTACGGGCAGGTCGCGCACGCGTACGCCGGTGGCGTGGTAGACCGCGTTGGTGATCGCGGCGGCGGTGCCCACGATGCCGATCTCGCCGATGCCCTTGACGCCCGCCGGGTTGAGGTGCGGGTCGTCCTCGTCGAGCCAGTACGCCTCGATCTGCTCGATGTCGGCGCAGCCGGCCACGTGGTAAGTGGCGAGGTCGTGGTTGGCCCAGTCGCCGGACCGGGGGTCCCAGAGCCCTTCCTCCAGCAGCGCCATCGACATGCCCATCGTCATGCCGCCGATGAGCTGGGAGCGGGCGGTCAGCGCGTTGACGATCCGGCCGGCGGCGAACACGCCCAGCAGCCGGTCGACGCGTACCTCGCCGGTGTCGACGTCGACGCGTACCTCGGCGAACTGGGCACCGAACGCGTACCGGGAGAACGTCTGCTGGGCTTGTATGTCCGCGGTCGTGTCGACCTGCGCGTGCACGCCACCGGCCGGGACCGAACCGCCGTGGACGTCGTCGATCTGGACCCGGATCTCCCGGCACACCTTGGCCACGGCCCAGCCCCAGGACGCCGTACCGGTCGAGCCACCGGCCAGGCTGGCCTCGGGCAGGCCGGTGTCGCCCACCCGGATCATCACCCGGTCCGGCGGCACGCCCAGCTCGTCCGCGGCGATCTGCCACAGTGCGGTACGCGCGCCGGTGCCGATGTCGACCGCGTTGATCTGCACCAGGAAGGCGCCGTCCGGCCCGGCGTACGCCGAGGCGCTGGACACCAGGGACCGGGCCGGGTAGATGGATCCGGCCACGCCGGTGCCCAGCAGGCAACGACCCGCGCGGCGTACCGCCGGCGTGCGATCCCGGTCGGCCCAGCCGAAGCGATGTGCCCCCTCGCGCAGGCAGGCGACCAGGTTCCGGCTGCTGTACGGCGTACCCTCCTCGGGGTCGGTGGCTGGCTCGTTGCGGATGCGCAGCTCGACCGGATCGACACCGCACGTGACAGCGAGCTCGTCCATGGCCGACTCCACGGCGAACGAGCCGGGACACTGGCCGGGGGCGCGCATCCACGCCGGCGAGGGTACGTCCAGCCGGGCCAGCCGGTGGGTGGTGCGGCGGTGCGGCGCCGCATACAACGGCCGGCCGTACACCGCGGTCTGCTCGGCGAACTCCTTGAGCATCGAGCTCTGGCTGATCGCGTCGTGGCAGCTTGCCGTCAGCCGGCCGGTCGGATCGGCACCTAGCCGTATCCGCTGGATGGTCGGCGTCCGGTAGCCCACGACCCCGAACATCTGTTGCCGGGTGAGGGCGAGCCGCACCGGGCGGTCGACGTGGCGGGCGGCGAGCGCGGCCAGCACGACACAGCAGCGCATGGTCTTGCAGCCGAAGCCGCCGCCGACGTGCTCGGTGATCACCCGGACGCGCTCCGGTGGCAGGCCGAACAGGGTGGCCAGGCCGGCCTGTACCTGGCCCGGACCCTGGTTGGCGTCGTGTACGACGAGCCGGTCGCCCTGCCACTGCACGGTCGACGCGTGCGGCTCCATCGGGTTGTTGTGCTCGGCCGGCGTGCGGTACGTCGCGTCGACCCGTACCGGTGCGGCCGCGTACCCCGCGTCGAAGTTGCCGATCTCAGTGTCGGTCGGGAGGCTCGGGTTGACGTGCGAGGGTTGGTACAGTCCCGGGTGGTTCTCGGTGAGAACCGTGTCGTGCGGCCAGGTGTCGTACTCCAGGCGCACCAGGCCGGCGGCTTCGCGGGCGGCCTCCAGCGAACCGGCGACCGCGAGCGCGACGATCTGGCCGCGGTACGCCACCGCGGGTTCCTGCAGGACGAACAGCTCAGGGTCGCCGGCCGGAGTCAACCGCGGCGCGTTCTCGTACGACAGCACGGCAAGGACGCCCGGTTCGGCCAGCGCGGCCCTGGTGTCCACCCGGGTGATCCGCCCCTTGACCACTGTGGACGGTACGGGCCACGCGTACGCCACGTTCTCGACCGGGTACTCCACCGAGTACCGGGCCGCGCCCCGCACCTTGTCCGGGCCGTCGAGGCGGGCGTGTGCCTGGCCCACCGCACGGGTCAAGGTACCCACGCCGCTGCCCTCCGGTGGGAGTCGACCAGGTCGGTCAGCGTGGCCACCGTCAGGTTGCGTACGAGCGGGACCTTGAAGCCGTTGTCCCGCAACGGTTGCGCCGCGGCCAGCTCGGCGTCGGCGGCGCGGCCGAAGCTCTCCGGCGTGGCTGGCTGACCGCGCAACGCGTCCTCGGCCACGTACGCCCGCCACGGCCGGTGCGCCACCGCGCCAAAGGCCAGCCGGACGTCGCGTACGGTGCCGTCGTCGAGCCCGACCGCCGCGGCCACCGAGCCCGCCGCGAAGGCGAACGAGGCGCGGTCGCGCGCCTTCCGGTAGGTCGAGACGCGCGCGTACGGCAGCGGCGGTACGCGTACCGCGGTGACGAGGCCGCCGCGTACCATGGTGGTCTCCCGGTCCGGTTCGTCGCCGGGCAGCCGGAGGAGCTCGGCCAGCGGGATGTCCCGGGGCCCGGCGGGCTCCTGGACCTCCACCACCGCATCGAGCGCGGCCAGCGCGACCGCCAGGTCCGACGGGTGGGTCGCCACGCAGGCGTCCGACGTACCGAGGATGGCCAGGTCGCGGTGCTGGCCCTCGCGGGCGGCGCAACCGGCCCCCGGCTCGCGCTTGTTACAGGGTTTTGTGACGTCCTGGAAGTACAGGCATCGCGTGCGCTGCAACAGGTTGCCGCCCACGGTGGCCATGTTGCGCAACTGGCCGGAGGCGCCGGCCAGCAGCGCCCTGGCCAGCATCGGGAAGTCCCGGCGCACGGTGAGGTCGGCGGCAAGGTCGCTGTTGCGTACCGTCGCGCCGATGCGCAGGCCGCCGTCCGGCAGCGTGCCGATGGTGTCCAGCGGCAGCCGGGTGACGTCGACCAGCAGGCCGGGCCGGGCGACGCCGAGCTTCATCAGGTCGACGAGGTTGGTGCCGCCGCCGAGGTAGGTCGCATCCGGCTCGGCGGCGACGACGGCCACCGCCTCGGCGATGTCGCGCGGCCGGTGGTAGCGGAAGGCCCTCATGCGGCACCACCCGCCGCCGCGACATCGCGGATCGCCGCGACGATATTGGGGTACGCGGCGCAGCGACACAGGTTGCCGCTCATCCGCTCCCGGATCTCGGCATCAGTAAGGGCGGTCCGGTCGGCGACGAGATCGGTCGTGACCGCGCTCGGCCAACCCCGCCGGGCCTCGGCCAGCATGCCGGTGGCCGAACAGAGCTGACCCGGCGTGCAGTATCCACACTGGTACGCATCGCGCTCGAGGAAGCGGGACTGCAACGGGTGCAGGTCACCGGCGGGCGCCAGATCCTCCACGGTGACCACCTCGGCCCCGTCCAGCGTGACGGCGAGGACCAGGCAGCTCTGCACCCGGCGGCCGTCGAGCAACACCGTGCACGCGCCGCACTGGCCGTGGTCGCAGCCCTTCTTGGTGCCGGTCAGGCCAACTTGTTCCCGGAGTGCGTCCAGCAGGGTCGTCCGGTTGTCGAGGTCGAGCTGCCGGACGTCGTCGTTGACCCGTACGGCGACCCGGGACCGCAGGTCACGGTCGGGCAGCCCACCCCGCGCCGCGGCGGCACCCGCTGCTACGTCGGTCATCGTCCAGACCCCCCGCCTGGCCGGCCGGCGGGCTAACCGCCGACTGGTCAGCCACCTCGTACCCGGTACGGCGCGGGATACCCCTCGGCGGGCCGGTCAGCTGTGCGCGAGCACGATGACCCGGTCGATCAGGGGCAGCGGAGCCAGCTTGTCGGGATTGAGCACGACGCCGTGGCCGTCGCCCGGGTCGGCCGTCCGGTAGCCGATGGCGACCTCGTTGCGCCGCCGGGCCGCCTCCACCACCGTGGCGAACGTGATGCCGGCCGTACCGCGGATGTAGTAGCTGGCCTGCCGGACGTAGATCTCCGCACCGTCCGGGTCGAACAGGTCGGTGAAGACGGACTCGAGGTGGCGGTTCTCCGCTATCTGCGTCATCAGCAGGCTGACCAGCTGCTCGCTGACGACGAAGTCGTCGGCGCGGGTGAGCTGGGCCAGCGCCCGGTCGCGGTCGTCGCGCATCTCGCTGACGATCGAGCCGGACACGCCGCGCTTGGCGAGCATGTCGCGCAGGTGCAACAGGGTGACGAGCACGCGCGAGTCGGCGCTGAGCGGATCGAGCTGGTCGTCGGAGAGCACGATGACGTTGTCGTACGCCGGGATGTCCAGCGACTCCAGGGTGTTGCGGTCGCGCGTGTCCCCGCGCTTGACCCGGATCGCCAGGCGGCGCAGGCGCGGCGACAGCGCGCTGATGGCGGCGTCCACCTCGGGCCGGTCGGCCACGACGTCCACAGTGGAGCCAGCGGTGACGTAGACGTCGAGCTGCTCCACAATCTTGAACGCCCGGTTGTTCCAGCCCAGCATCAGCGTGTGTTCCGGCGGCTGCGGGCCCCGTACGGCGTGCACGATCGCCAGCTCGTCGACCGGGAAGCCCTCGGTGGTCAGCTTGATGGCCGAGTCGTCGGTGCCGAGTACCACGAGCCGGTCGTCCGGTGCGATCAGCTGGTGCGACGGCGGGTTCAGCGTCGTACTGCCGTTGCCGTGCAACAGCCCGACGGGACAGCAGTGCCGGTAGGCCGACAGGGCGTGGGCGAACGGCCGCCCGGCCAGCCGGGGCTCGGCCACGGCGTAGAACTCGTCGCCGCCGAAGTCGAGCAGGTCCTGGTAGACGACCGACAGCTTCGGCTGCCGGGCGGTCTGCACCACGAGCCGCGCGCTGATGTCATCCGCGTCGATGACGACCGCGTCGTCGCTGGCGAGCCTGGCCACCGCGCGGTTGCGACCGTCCCGCAGCGCCGCGACCACGTGGTGCCGGTGGTACCGGAAGGCCGGCCCCTTGCTGATCGCGAGCAGCGCCTTCAGTACGTACGCGTCGGCGTCCTCGGCACTGGCGTTCTGCGGTGCCAGGACGATGATCGAGCGTGCCGAGTTGGGGCTCACCATCTCCAGGTCGGTGAGGTCCAGCGGGCTGCCGGTGCGGCACACCAGCCGGGTGTTGCGGGTCGAGCCGACCCGCTGCCGCAGCCGGTCCTCCATCATGACCTTGTCGTGGTCGGCGAGGATGGCTATCGCCGCGCCCCGGCGCCGGCTGCGGTTCGCCTCGACCAGTTCGGACACCACCGTGAAGACCTGGTCCGACCAGCCCAGGATCACCGTGTGGTCCCGCTCCACGACCACCGACCGGCCCTTGCGCAGCTGCTCCAGCCGGCGGTTGAGGCCGCTGGTGAGCAGACCGACGAGGGCGCTGACCACGAAGATGCCGCCGAGCGCGAGCACGAACCACAGGGCCAGCACGGCGAGCGTGCCGGTATCGGGGACCGACAGCCCGAACGTGCTGACGAACGTCTGCCACAGCAGTTGGGCGGGGTGCCGCGCGCCACCCGGCTCCACCGGGGACACCGCGACGAGTGCCACCGTGACCACCACGATCAACAGCACCGACGCAACGGCGAGCCAGCCCACCAGCCCGACCGTGCCTTTGGACATGCTGTTGTCGAACCAGTACCGCAGCCGCCTGGTCAGTGCAGCCTTCGGTGCCATCCCGTCTGCCCCCTCGGTCACCGGGCGCCCCGGGGCGACGACTACCTCGGCCGAGCGGCACGCCACGCGCGGCACACTCTAATATGCCGACCAAGATCAACGGGGCCACCAGTCGGGTGCGCGACCGAGCGCCAGCCGGGCCGGCGGGGCCGTCCTCGGTCTCGTCCAGGAGGAACTGCGCGGCGGTGTGGCCCGGCTGCTCCCGCGGCTGGCGTACGAACGACAGGGGCACGGCGGCCACCGTACGGTGCATTGTGGACAGTCTGGCCGGCTAGCGGTCGGGGCGGGCCGGCGGGCGGAAGGGTCGGCCGGTCGGCCTACATTGGCGGAATGTCGTCCCTCGGGTGGTTGCGCCGTCAGGCCGTCGGGTGGTCGCTGCCCCGCAGCGCCGGCACCCTCGCCGCCACGCTCACCGAGATCGAGTTCGTCCAGGCCGACCCGATCCAGGCGCCGGCCCGGGCGCAGGACCTGATCCTGTGGCAGCGGGTGCGCGGCTATCGGGCCGGTGACCTCGACCGGCACTACCCTGCGCTCGAGGTCGACGAGGACAGGCTCTACGCCTACGGCTTCGTCGCCCGCCGGCTGCGCCGCTACCTGCACCCGCGCCGCGACCGCCGGGCCGCCGACGGGAGGTTCGTGCTCACCGCCCGGGCCGCCGAGGTGCTGGCGTTCGTAGCCGAGCACGGGGTGACGCATCCGCGCGACGTGTAGGTTCACTTCGGGCACGAGCGGGTCGCCAACGACTGGGGCGGCACGTCCTCGGCGACCACGCTCGACCTGGAACGGCTGCGGCACTTCGGGTTCCTGCGGGTCGCCGACCGGGTCGCGGGGGTGCGCCGCTACGAGGTGGCACCGCCGCTGGGTGACCCGCTCGACCCGGACGACCGGCTGCGCGCGGTGGGGCTGCGGGTCGCCCGCATCCTGGCGCCGGTGCCGGCAGCGACGTCGAGGTCGGCTACGTCGACCGCGCGCCCACGGGGGCCACCTACGCGAACGCGCTCGACGCGGAGATCGACCGGCTGCGAACGTTCCTCACGCCGGCGTGATGCCCGCACCGCGGCGGCCGGCCCGGCCGACCGGCCGCAGCGATCATGCGGGAGGCCGCGGTGGCCGACTAACCTGTGCCGCATGACCGACTCGGCTCCCGACGACGTGCCGATGTCTTGATTCTTGCATGCCTATGTAGATACTGGAGGCGGCCGTAGTTGGCTTGTCCTTTAGCTGCTATCTGTCTTCGTCCTGCGTGCTATGTACGGACGCCAGCTCTGTATTTT
>JAEHDK010000427.1 GCA_016880465.1 Micromonosporaceae bacterium | reverse complement strand
CGCCGCGCACGGCCTGCCCGCCCAGCCGGCCCGGCACGGCGGGTGGCGGCGCCAGCCATGCCGGCAGTGCCGCGACCAGGATGCCGGCGGCCGGCAACAGGGCCAGCCGCGGCCAGGTCAGCGGGCTCAGCGACGGGTACAGAGCAGCCGGATCGACCTGCGCGCTTGCGTACAGCACGGCGGCCGTCGCCAGACCGCACGCGGCGACGAGCAGCTCCGGCACGGCCCACCGGTCCGGCCGGTACCGGGTGCGCCGCAGTCGCCGGCCGCCGACGCCGAGTCCGGCGGTTGCCAACGCCAGCCCGACCACCAGCACGGGTACGCCGATCCACCGCGGGGTGGTGCCGTCGAGGATGCCGTACATGCCGACGCAGACGCCGAGCAGACCGGTCACCATGAGCGCGCCGGTCACCGCCCGTACCCGTCGCGGTACGCCTGCGGTACGCCCGTAGCCGCGCGAGTCCATCGCCGCGGCCAGCGCGAGCGACCGGTCCAGGGCGTCCACCAGGACCGGCATCGCGATACCGCGCAGCGCCCGCATCCCCCGGCCCGCACCCGCGCGCAGCCGGCGGGCCCGGCGGACCCGCAGCACGCTGTCGATCAACTGCGGCGCGACCGACAGGGCGACCACGACCGCGGTGCCCACCTCGTACAGGGCGCCCGGCACCGCCTTGAGCATCCGCTTCGGGTTGGCGAGCGCATTGGCCGCCCCGAGACACACCAGCATGGCGGCGAGCCGCAGCCCGTCGTAGCACCCGCCCAGCAGCTGCTCGGCGGCGACCGGCCCGAACAGCCGGATCCCGGCCGCCCAGCCGGGCAGCGGCAGCTGCGGCAGGGTGAACAGGATGTGGTCGCCGCTGCCGCCGCCGAACACGACCCGGAAGAACACCCGCACCGCCACGACGAACGCCGCGCCGTAGAGGTAGAAGCGGAACGCCAGCGCCCACGGCGCGGTCGAGCGCCGGTTGGCCACCACGACGCCGGCGACCGCGACGATGAGCGCGAGCAGGACGGGGTTCGTCGTACGGCTCGCCGCGGTGGCCAGGCACAGCGCCCACAGCCACCACGCCCCCGGATGCAGCGTCCGGGGCAGCCGCGTCAGCACAGGTGGGCCTCCTGTCTCGGCGCGGGTCGGCGGGCGTCGTCGTCAAGCGGACCGTCCGAGCCTCGCACAACCTCGGCCGGCTGCCAGGACGTGGGCAGGATGATGCTCGGCCGGCTCAACGGCCAAGACGAGGTCGACGGCATCGGGCTGGAGGTATGGCTGCACAGGCCGAGCCCGGCATGACCCGGCGGCGGTCCGCCTGGCCGGCTGCCGGCCAGGCTGACCGCGTGCCGCCAGCGAGTTCACAGCTGTTGTTCATCTCGTGTACGTATCTTGTTGCTGGACATTCCGGCGGCTGTCCCGGCCAATGGAGTTCACCCCGCCCGGACCGGGCGGGGTCTTCGTACCAACCGAGTTCTCGGCAGCGAGGGCGGCCGCCGCGATCGCAGGGCCGGCCCGGGTGACCGCGGGAGGCGCTGTGGATCGTGCCGCTGTACTCACCGAGGCCGTCGCGAGCGCGTTCGTCGGGGCGGCTGGTTTTCAGGTCGGGCCGGTCGGCCGCGTGGGCGTCGAGCTCGAGTACCTGGTGCGGGACCCGGCATGCCCGGACGACCGGCCGGCCATCGCCCGCCTGTACGGTGCCCTCGGTCAGCTGCCCGATCCGCTACCCGGTGGCGGCCGCATCACGATCGAACCGGGCGGCCAGCTCGAGCTGTCCTCCGCGGTCGGTGCGACGCTGTCGGACTGCATCGACGCCACCGCGCGCGACCTCGCGCCGATCCGGACCGCGCTCGCCGCCGACGGCCTGCTGCTGGAGGGCAGCGGCCTCGACTCGTACCGCAAGCCGTGGCTGGTGACCGACCACCCGCGGTACCACGCGCTCGCCGCGTACCACGACCGGTCCGGCCGCAGGGGCCGCGAGGTGATGTGCAACTCGGCCTCGGTGCAGGTCTGCCTGGACGCCGGTGACGAGTCGGCCGGCTGGAGCGGGTACCGCCGGCGGTGGTGGCTCGCCGACGCGATCGGGCCCGTCATGCTTGCCTCGTTCGCCAACTCGCCACGGACGAGCCGCCGGGGTACGCGGTGGGTCTCGTACCGGCAGGCGCTGCGGTTCGGCACCGACGCGAGCCGTACGCGCGCACCGCGGCGGCTGGCCGAACCGCGGGTGGCGTGGGCCCGGTACGCACTCAGCGCACGGGTCGCCTTCATCGCCGAGCCGGAGCCGCGGCCCTGGTCGGTGCCGACGGGCCTGACCATGCGGACCTGGCTGCGCGGGCACGACCCCCGCCCGGCGACGATCGACGACCTGGAACGCCACCTCAGTACGTTGGTGCCGCCGGTACGCCCACGCGGCTACCTCGAGTTCCGGATGATCGATCAGCAACGCGGCGACGGTTGGGTCGTACCGCTGGCCGTGGTCACCGCGCTGCTCGACGACCCGGTCGCGGCGGATGCGGCGGCGGCGGCCACCGAGCGGTTCCGGTCGCCGATCCGCCGGCACCGGCACTGGCTGCTGTCGGCCCGGGAGGGCCTCGGGGATCCGGCCCTGCACACGGCTTCGGTCGCCTGTTTCGAGGCGGCCAGCGGTGCCCTCGTACGGCTCGGTGCCCCGGCCGCGGTGCGGCGTACGGTGGCCGATTTCATCGACCGGTACGTGTCCCGGGGTCGCTGCCCCGCCGACGACGGGCCCGCGCGGTACGTCCCCGGCGGTGAGCTGTACCCCGAGCTGGCGCCGCGCACCTGAGGGTCAGGGGGTGGTGGTGCCGCCGGCTGCGGGACGCCGGCAGCACCACACTCGACTAGCTCTGGACGATCGTCACGTTGTCCACGCCGGCCTCGATGAGGCTGCCGGTGGACGCGTCGGCCGCCTCGATGCGGATCCGGATGGTCTGTCCGGCGAAGCTCGAGAGGCTGACGTTGGCGGTCGCCCAGGCGCCGGCCCGGTTGGTCGCCGCGCCGGCCTGGCTGAACACGGTCGTCGTGCTGCCGGTGACCACGCTGACCCGGAAGAAGTCGGCGCTGGACGCGTTGTTCAGGTGCGCCAGGTACCAGGAGAACGACAGCGTCAACGTGCCGGTCGACGGCAGGGTGATCACCGGCGACTGGATCCGAGTGGTCCCGCCGTCGACGTCGTTGGCACCCGCCGAGGCGCCGGCCAACCGGGCGGTGACCAGGTCGTTGGTACCGCTGACGGTGGTGCCGAGCTGCGTCGTCGTTGCGCCTGAGGTCGTCTGCTCGGGATCGCCGCGCTCCCACTGGCCGGTGGTGGCCGTGTCGGTGCCGTTCGGGTTGGT
>JAEHDK010000426.1 GCA_016880465.1 Micromonosporaceae bacterium | reverse complement strand
CGGCCTGCCGGGTCCCGGCCCCGGGACTCCTGGCCGGCGGCGTCCCGGCCCCGGCCGACGGCGCCGGCTCCGCGAACAGCAGTGCCTGGCCGTGCGTACCGGCGACCGCGCGCAGGACCGCCGCGTCGGCCTTCGCGCGCTGGGGCGTAATGCCCCGCGCGGCTAGGTCGGCCGGGTCGATCGCGATGTCGGTCGGCTCGGGCCCGATCCACAGCTCGCCGTCGAGTCCGTCCGCCCGCAGCAGGAGAGTCTCCACCCGGCCCTCGCGCAGCGCGTCAACGACATCCGGCAGGCCGGACCGGCCGAGCAGCCCGTCGCGGGCCCCGTACGCGTCGAACGCGGCGGCCCGGTGCTCCGCGACGACCTTGTCGATCGCGGCCGCGGTGGCCTCGTCCAGGTGCTCCGGTTTGGCGCCGGGCGCGCGCGAGCCCGCGTCGGTCTCCACGACGAACGGCAGCCACTTCCATGGCAGGTTCTCGATCACGTACTGGCGGGCCTGGACGTCACCGGCCACCAGGACGATCTCGGCGTGCACCCGCTCGGCGGCGTCGGCGAGCGCGCCGGCCACCTCCTCCGCGTTGCGTTCCCACGTGGTCTCGGCCCCGCGCTGGTACCTCGACTGCGACCAACCGCCCGGCGCCGCCTTCTGTACCGGGTAGCGCTCATGCCCCTCGACCTGCTGTTCCGGGCCGGCCCACCAGTGCGGGGCGGCGATGACGTCCCCGCCGGTCCGGTCGACCACCGCCCGTACCCACGGCACCGGCTCGCCCAGCACGGCCAGCATGGGCCGCACGTCGGGCAGCGGGGCCAGCGACGCCACGGCGAGCGGCGGCGGTGCGGGCAGCGGTACGGCGCGCGCCACCTCGCCGTTGGCCGCGAAGACGGCCAACCCGCAGTGCGCACCGCAGTCGGCCGTGACCACCGTGCGCTCGATCGCGTCGAGGGTGGCGTCGTCCGCACCGAGCTCCGCCAGCTCGGCGCGCAGCCCGCGCCAGCGCAGCGGGATCGTCGTGATCGCCTCCTCGGTGGCCCGGGTCTCGTCGAGGTAGACGCTGGCCCAGGGCCCGGGACGGTCGGCGAAACGGAGAATCGACAGGTCCACGGTGGTTCACCCTTCCCGGTCGGCGGCCCGGGTGACCGGCTGCCCGCGCCGGCGGGCCGCGCCGGCGACTGCTCTCGCGTCGCAGACCGCGGCGCCCCCCGGGTCGTTGTTGAAGTACACGAACACGTCCGGTCCGTCGCCGTACGTCGCCGCGATCCGGTCGAGCCAGCTGCGCAGGGCCTGCCGGCCGTACCGCGGGCGGGGCTGGGCACGCCCCTCGTGCATCCGCAGGTACCCGAAGTCGGCGGTGCGCCAGAGCGGGGTGAGCGGTCGGCCCGCCCGGTCGGACCAGCACAGCGCGGCGCGGTACCGCTCGAGCGTGCGCCGGATCGGCGGCACCCACCAGGACTCGTGCCGGGGCTCCACGACCACCCGTACGTCGCGCGGGAACTCGCCCAGCACCGCGGCCAGCGCGTCGGGGTCCGCCCGAAGGTTCGGCGGCAGCTGCAGCAGGACCGGGCCCAGCCGGGTACCGAGCCCGCGGGCCCGGTCGATGAAGCGGGCCACCGGCTCGGCCGGTTCGCGCAGCCGCCGTACGTGCGTCAGGAACCGGCTCACCTTCACGGCCGCGCAGAAATCGTCCGGCGTCTCGTCCCGCCACCGGACGAAGGTCGACCGGTCGGGTAGCCGGTAGAACGCACTGTTGATCTCGACGGTGGCAAACCGTTCGGCGTAATGGGCGAGCCATCGCCGCTGCGGGGTGCCGGACGGGTAGAGTCGCCCGCGCCAGTCGCGGTACTGCCAGCCGGACGTGCCGACGACGATCACCATTCTCCTTGATTGGGTGCCTGCCCGGATGCCACTACCCGGCCATCCGGGTGGCAAACCGGGACCGGTCGGTTCTATTACATTGCCCCCGCCCAAAACAAGCGTTAGCGTCATGAACTGTGACAGCCCATCGCCTCCCGGACGACGACCCGCTCGCCGATGCCGATGACGTTCTTCCGCCGGAGCCGGTGACGATCCGCGGCCTGCTGGGCCGCAACCTGCTGCGGCTTCGGCTCGACGCCTCGGCGAGCCACGAGGACATCGCCCGCGCAGCACGCAGCTATGACCTCGAATGGTCACTGTCGTGGCTGACCAGCCTGGAGCGCGGGCATAAGCCGGTCAGTGCTGAGCAGCTCATCGCACTACCGCTCGTGCTCAGCGACGCATTGGGATACCGCATCGGCCTGACCGATCTGCTCTACGGCGACGAGCCCGTGCAGCTGACCAAGGAGCCGGGCATGCGGGGCGACGTCCCGGCGGCCCGCGTCCGTGAGGTGCTCACCGCGACGCCGTACCGCCGGGTGTTCTCCGGTCCCGAGCCGCGCGCCGGGCCGCAGACCAACGGCAGCCCGCTGTCCCGGGCGTCGGAGAAGATGCGCGAGATCAGCCGCGCCGGCCTGGGCGACGTCGATGCCCGCGCGCTGTCCCGGGCCGAGGCGGGCGCGGGCGAACTGGAGGAGAGGTTGGCCCGCCGGCTGGCCGTGTCGCCGATCGTCGTCATCGCCGCGGCGGCCGGGCTCTGGGGCCACTCGCTGACCGAGGAACGGGCCAAGCGGCTCGCGACCGGCGTGGACCAGGAGGTGCCGCAGCGCCTGCGGACGGCCGTGATGCGCAAGCTGACCACCGAGCTGACCGAGCGGCTGGCCGAGGCCGAGACCGCCGCGAACATCGCACTCCAGGAGGCCGCGGCCGCGCGGCTGGCCGGCGAGCGCACCCAGGAGCTGCCCATCGTCCCGGGGCCCGCCCGGGCACCCGAAGGGGCACCTCAGCTGAGCTAGGTGGCCCTGCCTGCGCTCGGCCGCTACCTCACTCCACCACGGCGGGGTGGCGCGGGTCGTCGAGGCGTACGACCAGATCGGCGAACGAGGCCGGGCCGACCTCCGCGTCGTAGCGCGCGTACGCCGGCAAGGTCCAGTGCTCCTCGACCGCGGTACGCCGGGCCAGCGCGGCCGGGCTCAGCACGAGATGGATCGCGAGGTCGAACGGCAGCCCGGCGCCGAGCAGCAACGCCCCGCTGACGAGCACTATCCCGCCCGGCGGGACGGCGACGTACGCTGCCCGGCTGGCCCGGTCGGTCACGGCGTTCCAGAGTGCCGGCAGGACCTGCCCGCTGCCGCCGGCGCCGAGCGGGTCGAGCACCTCGCGGCGCAGCCCGGCCGCGTCCAGCCAGTCCGTGTAGAACGCATCGGGGTTCGTCCGGCCCGACTCCAGCCGTACCGAGGCCGGCCGCAGGAAGTCCGATGTGGACACCCGCAACACCGGCCTGCCGCGTACCCGTAGCGGATCGACCAGCCGGTCGGCGAGCCCGCCCGGGTCGGCCGCGGGTGCACCGTCGACCGCCACACGCAGCCGGCCCGCCCGCTGGGCGGCCACCGGTGCGGCCGGCTCGTCCGCCGCGATGCGGTCGGCCAGCTCCTCGACCAGCGCAGCCGGCGACACCGGCCGTACCCGTACGGTCAGCTGCGGTCCTCCATCTCCCAGACGTGGTCGAGCACGTGCCAGGCGATCCGGCGGGCGGCGTACCGGCTCGGCCACCCCTTGGGCACCGGCGGTGACCCGTCGGGCGCGCTCAGGATCTCCAGGATGGCTGTACGCAGCGCGGCGATAGCGGCCTCGTCGCCGACCACGGGCGGCCGGTGCTTGATGCCGAGCTTGCGGGCGTACGCCGCCTCGGCGCTGAGCACGTGGTCGACCATCTTGTCCCGGTCCCGGCCACCGCCCCGGGGGCCCTTGCGCAGCTCCGCGGGCGCCACGGCGACCGCCCGGTCGAACACCGTCCACGCCGCCTCGACAAGCGCCGCCTGGCGGCGAGCCGCGGCCGCGGTCAGCCGCTCGCTGTCCAGCTTCGGTATCTTTCCCGGAACGCCGAAGTCGGTCGTCGCGTCGCCGGGCACCTGCTCGAGGACCTCGAAGGCGCCCCCGACGGTGCGCGGGAACGGGACGCCCGCGGCCTTCGCGACGGCCGCATAGCGCGGTACGTAGTCGGCCAGCGCCGCCAGCGCACCCTGGTCGTCCTTGGCGGCACGGCACCAGCCGGGCCAGTCGATGGCGGCCGCGAACACCTTCTTCGATCCGGTTTCCAGGTAGACCGCCGTAGGCTTCGCCATAGCGGCGATCATGCCACGCAGCCGTGGAGGTGCACGGTGAACCTGCCCTGGCCCGACGTCGCCCGGCTGCCCGTACCGGCGGCCGCCGACGCGCTCGACGGGCGTACCCTCGCCCCGGTCGCGCTGGCCGACGGCGCCGCGCTCACCACAGTCCGTACCCCGGCGGTGTCCCTGCTCGCCCTGCGCCGGCTCACCGCGGACCGTCCGCTGTGGACGGGTGCTGTTCGGTACCGGCCCGCAGGCCCTCGAAACGCCCGATCTCGTGGGCGAAGCGGACCTCGTGGTGTGCGCGACGACCGCGACCGAGCCCCCGTTCGACGGCGAGCTGGTCGGGGTGGCACCGGATCGGCTCGTGAACCTGGCCGAGCTGCGGGAGGCACCGGTGGACCTGGACCGCCCGCGGCTGTTCAAGAGCGTCGGCATGGCGTGGGAGGACCTCGTCGTGGTCGCGGCCGCCCACACTGCGCAGCTGCGCACGGGTTGAGCCGGGACCTCACGACGGGGTGAGCTGGCGCAGCGCCGCGGTCGGCGCGTCCACCAGGACCGACTCCGGCTCGGCCCGGCCCACGGTGGTTGCCCGCCGGCTCCCGCCGCGAACGAGCTCGATGCCGGTGTAGAGCTCCGCCGAGTCCCACTCGCCGAGGGGGTACGAGTCGGCGCGGAGCGTCGTGGTCTCCCCCGCCGTGTCCGGGCCCGAACGGCGCCAGATCACCGTGCCGTTCTGACCGACATCGGTCACGACCAGCGCGCCGTCCCGCACCTCCAGCCGGACCTGCGTCGGTCCGATCCAGGCCGCTGAGGCCTCGTGCGTCCACTCGGCGACCGAGATGCGGCCACGATCGTCCGGCTCGGGCGCCTGGCAACCGACCTCGACCGGGTTGTCCGCGGTGACCACGAACCGCCGCCGGGCAAGGTCGTCAACGACCAGACACACGGCGTACGCCGGTGGCCGTTGACCGATGTCGGTCAGCGGTTCGCCGTGCCGGGGACAGGCCGGTACCCCCTGGCGCAGCCGGGGTAGCGGCTGTCCGATGCGCCGGGACTCGCGAAACGACGGGCAGTCCGGTTCGGGGCACCGCCACTGGCGGGCCATCAGCGAGGCGCCGAGGCTGCTCGGCTCTGCCCGGGTGGACCGGCGGCGTACGAGCGAGATGTGCGACAGCCGCTCGACCCCACGGACCGCGAAGGTCTCCATCGGCCCGGCCGGTTTGCCGTTGTCTTTGGCCGGCACGACCGCCTTCCCGACCGCGGTCGAGCGCGGCGCGTCGGCGTCCATCTCGGTGCTGTCCGACGGGCTGAGAGCGGCCCGCCCGTCCCGCGGGATGAGCCGCAGCAGGCGCTCCGGCGTGTCCCGCAGCCAGGGGAACCGCTCGGCGTACTCCCGGTAGGGGCGCACCGCGATCACCGGCAGCCCGGCCAGGTCCGCGATCTCGATGACCCGGTCGGCCACGCCCGGCGTCGCCTCGATCAGACCCTCGTCGGTCCACCGGCCGAGCACCATACGCTCCTTGGAGGTCAGTGCCGCCTCGGAGAGCAGCTCCCGCCCGGTCACCGCATAGAGCACCGCACCCGCATCGAACAGGTACCGGCTGAGCGCGTCGACCGCCATGCCGATCCGTACCAGGTTCACCGGACGGCCCCCGTCGAGCTCGACATACCGGGCGATCTCTCCTATGTCCACCACGGCCTGTGCGAGCGTGACGTCGGTCGTCAGCCGCTGCTCGATCCGGTCCATCACCTGGCTGACCTCGAACCGCACGTTTCCTCCCCTCACGACGGCTTCCGTGAGGCTACCTGTGGACCTGCGCGCCGTGTGCGCGCAATCGGCTTTTGGTTTGATGATCCTCATGCATGACGACCGGGCGCTCATCGAGGCACGGCTCGACCGGGTGCTTCGGGAACGCATCCGGCCCGCGGTCTCCCGTAACGCACCCCGCTCGCGGTGGCCGGCTGATGCGTGCCCGGCGAACCCGGGGTCACGGCGGCGCTGGGTGCCAGCTACGAAGCCGTCCACGCTGGACAGTCCTGGGGCCGGCCCTGGGGCACGACCTGGTTCCGGCTCACCGGTACCGTGCCTGCGGGCTGGGCCGGCCGGACCGTGGAGGCGCTCGTCAACCTCGGCTTCGGCACCGAGACCCGTACCGCGTGCAACGTGACCACGTTGATGGACGGCGACCCGGGATTCGTCTTCGCGATGTCGCAGCCGCAGCAGCTCGCCTGGCTCAAACAGCACCAGCCCGGTGTGTACGCCCGGGTCAAGGACAAGGTGGCCGGCGGGCAGTTCGTCCCGGTCGGCGGCATGTGGGTCGAGGCGGACACTAACCTGCCGGGCGCGGAGGCGCTGGCCCGCCAGTTCGTGTACGGCAAGCGGTTCCTGCTGGACGGGTTCGGCATCGAGGCGCGCGAGGTCTGGCTGCCCGACTCGTTCGGGTACACCGCCGCGCTGCTCGCCCGGCAGGCCACGATCGAGCCGACGAGCGCTGCGTGGGCGGCCGAGCGGCCGGACGGCGGCTTCGTCCTCGACAACGGGCTCGTGCGGGTCACGGTCGACCCGCGCGGCCTGGTCACCTCGGTGTACGACGTGCCGGCCGACCGCGAGGCCGTCCCGGCCGGCCGGGTCGCCAACCTGCTGCAGACCCACCTTGCCCAACCAGTGGGATGCCTGGGACATCGACGCGTTCTACCACGACACCGTGCGTGACCTCATCGACGCGGGTGAGGTGGCCGCCGAGGAGAAGGGCCCGAGCCGGGCTGCCGTACGGGTCATCCGGTCGTTCGGCTCGTCCACGGTGACCCAGGTCCTGGCAGTGCCGGCCGGGGAACGGCGGCTCGACGTCGACACCGAGGTCGGCTGGTACGAGCGGGAGACGCTCCTCAAAGCGGCGTTCCCGCTTGACGTGCACGCCGACCGCTTCGCACCGGTTCCTGCACGTGGCCGAACCCGGCTGGGGCGCCGCATTCGTCAACGACTCGACGTACGGCCAAGACGTGACCCGGAACGTACGGGACGGCCGGGTCACGACGACGGTACGGCTGACCCTGCTGCGGGCGCCCCGGTTCCCCGACCCGGACACCGACCAGGGGGTGCACCGGTCCGGTACGCGCTCGTCCCCGGTGCCCGCATCGCGGACGCGGTGCGCGAGGGCTACCGGATCAACCTGCCACTCCGCCAGGTACGCGGCGCGCCCGTCGCGGCGCTGGCCTCGGTCGACCATGAATCGACGGCCTGACCACGACGGTCCAGGGCCGAGGCGTCCGCCTGGACACCCCGGCCCTGGACACCGGCTACGACGTCTTGAACTTCACGAAGTCGTAGAGAGACAGTGCGCCGTCGCCGTGGTACGGACCGAACATCATGTTGGGGTCGCTAGCGTACTTGTAGCTGTTGACGGAGTTGACGAGCCCCCAGCCGCCATTGAGGTTGATGACCCAACCGCCGCCGCTGGAACCGGGGGTCATGTCGCAGATGATGCCGTTAGTGTCCGGGCCGGAGCCGGCGGGGTCGTCCATGCCCAGCAGCGGGGAGACGCACTGGTACTGCAGCCACCCCGAGAACGGCGGGGCTGCCGGATAACCGAACGCGGTGAACGACTGGAAAGGGGTGACGTTGAACCAGATGCCCTGGCCGCCGATCTTCGTGGTGAGGTGAAGCCCGCCGACCGGCCACACGATCGCGGCGCCGACATCGTAGGAACGGTTGCCGTTGTTGGCCCACCCGGTCAGCGTCCACAGCTCCTTGGCATACCACGTGCCGTACGGAGCGTCCCCAAGGAAGTTCGACGAGTAGGCCGGAATGAACCTCCAGTTGCGGTGTGCGCCGTAACCTGGTCCACCGTGGACGCAGTGGCCCGCCGTCCACACCAGGCTCAGACCTGGGCTGTTCACCGACGTCCCGGAGCAGACGAAGTCGCCGACAAACGTGCCGATGGCCGTGTACTTGGCGAAGAACACCTTACCGTTGAGCCGGTCCGGTGGGGTGTCGTACGGCCTGGGGACCGCGGTCGCCTGGACGGAGGACTCGGCGGTACTCTGGCCGCCGCCCCAGCCTTCGATTCCAGGTGCCGGGGGGTATGCGGTGGGCTTGCCGGCCGGCTGGCGCGTGCCCTCGCCGGCCGGGTGGGCGACCGGTTGGCCGGGCAGCACGATGTCGGCCGGCTTGGCGTTGGCCATCCGCTCGGGGGTCCAGTAGCGGTCGCCTTCGGCCGCCTTGGCCGACGTCGAGACGGTGAAGCCGACGGGTTCGCCGCCGGTCGCGGCGGAGTCCGCGGTGGACCGGAGCGCGACCCGATGCTCGGCGGCGGCGGGTTGGGTCGGCAGCCACAGCAGCGCCAGGCCGGTGAGGGCAGCGAGCAGGACAGATGGCCTGCTCGCACGGATGCGGTACGACATGTTGGCTCCTTGCTTCGAGGGACGCGACCGCGGTCGATCCGCTGTCCGCGTGGTGAGTCCCATCTGTAGCCGCCGGCGCTGGCAAGGCGGTGGTACCGGCGTGCCGTGCCCGCAACAAGATCACCACCGGTTCACCACCACGGCGTGCGCACACTCTTGGTCATGACGTCGAACCGATCGAGCTCCGGAGTCGTGACGATCGTTGCCATCGTCGCGACCCTGTTCGCGGCGACCGCAGCCAGCGCGTGCACGCCGCGCAACCCACCGGCCGCCCCCCTGCTGCCGAACGCGTCCGGCTCCGTGGTGGCCTGTCAGAACGGCCAGTGCCAGACCCCGTGTGCCGAGTGCATCCTGGCGCACGTCGACGACTTCGTCTGTGTCGGCGGCGGCTGCGAGGTTTTGATCAACCGCGACTGCGTCCAGTGCGCGGAGACTTCGGTGGCCTACCGCATCGAGGACATCACCGCTAAGCGCGGCGTCGACTACTCCGGTGCACAGTCCGGAGAGGTCCACTTCCCGTCCGGAGCGAAGTCTGCGTCGCTGGTCATCACGACCATCCCCAACGCCGCCTCGAGGTCGGGGCGGACATTCCGGGTAATCCTCGTCGTCAACGGCGTCGAGGTCGACCGCGCTGTGGGCACCATCGGCACCACCTGACGGTCACCTCAGGGTGGACTCCAGCTCTGCCGCCTCGGTCGTCGCGTTGGCCATCCGGTAGAGCCACACCGCGCGTTGCCGATGCTCGTGGGCGATCGCCTCCTGGCCGGTACGCTGGGCAACGTCGGCGAAGGCGCGGTAAATCGCCGCTTCCTCGTAGGCGTCCGGAATCGCCGTTCGGATGGCCAGGGCGCTCTGCAGGCATTCGCCAGCCGCCGCGAATTCGCCGCGGTGCGCATGCACGTCGGCCAGACTCTTCAGGCACACCGCGATCAGGTGTTGGTCTGCCAGGTCCTGGCTGAGCTGCAAGGCGGTACGCAGCTGCTGCAGGGCCGCTGGATGGTCGTCCTGGGCCAGCAGGCAGAGCCCGATGCTGCGCAGCGTATCGACCTGGTGCCGACGGTCGTCGATCTTGTGCTGGATCTCCAGGGCCCGCTGGAAGGTCTCCAACGCGGCATCGGGCCGGTCCGCAGACAGGTACGCCTCACCCAAGCTGCCCAGGAAGAGAGCTTCCAGACGCTGGTCGCCGATCTCCTGAGTGAGCCGCAACGCCTCGCTGAGGTGCCCGAAGCTCAGCTCCGGCCGTCCCTGCCGGACCCGGGCGGTGGCGATGTTGTTCAGGGCGGCCGCCGCCCCTGCCCGGTCGCCGTTGGTGCGGTGCACCGATAGTGCCCGCTGGTAAATCTCGACCGCCTCGTCGTAGCGGCGCAGCCTGGCGTACGCGGTGGCGATACTGTTGCGGATGCGCCCTTCGCCGCGGCTGTCGCCAGCGCTCCGGGCGCGTTCCATCGCCGGGTAGAGGCAGTCGAGTGCCTCGGTGAAACGCAGCATCCTGAGGTACGCGGTGCCGAGCGCACTGCCCATCAGACCCTCTGCGACGGGATCCGCCAGGCGCTGTGCGGCGGCCAGGCCGAGCCGGCAGATCTCGACGCGATCGGCCCAGCGACCCCGCGAGTCGTAGAAACCCGTCAGCAGGTAGGCCAGCTGCCATGCGGCTGCGTCGGCGCCGTTCTGCGCCGCGAACCGCACCACAGGCAGCAGGTTGGCCCGCTCCGCGTCCAGGAACGCAAGCGTGTTCTCGTAGTCGGCGGCGAACGGCGAATCCACCAGCGGGTACGTCAGCGTCGGTCTGACCATGTCGTGAACCGTGTCCAGGACGCGATTGGCGACGTCAGCGATCCCCAGATACCAATCCACGATCCGGGCAACCGTGCTGACCCGGACCGGCTCGTCCTCGTCGAGCCGGACGCATTCGGCAGCGTAGAGGCCGATCAGCTCGTGGTACTGGAAGTAGCCGCCGTCCACGTCGGTCAGCAGGTGCGCATCAGCGATCTCGGCGAGTGACCGGTGGGTCTCCGCTGGCGTCAGGCCGCTGACGGCCGCCGCCAGGTGCCGACCGAAGGCTACCCCTGGATGCAGTCCCAGGAGCCGGAATATCAGGGCCGCAGGTGCCGACAGCGTCCGGTAGGAACTCGCGAACACCGCCCGTACGCTGCGCGAGTCACCGTCGACCTGGAGCGCCTCCAGCCGGTCCATGACCGACAGCTCGTTGGCCAGGTCGGCCACTGTCTGGCCGTGACTGTGCAGCTTGGCTGCCGCAATGCGCAGCGCCAGCGGCAGGCCCGCGCACGCCGACACGATCCGCTCGGCCTGCGCGGGCTCGCGGTCGACGCGTTCGGTGCCGGCCACGTCGCGCAGCAGCGCCAACGCCTCGGCCCGCTGCATCGCGTCGAGCTGGATGCGGTGGACTGCGTGATAGGTGCCGAGCGCGACCATCGGCCGCCGGGTGGTGACCACCAGCATGCTCAGCGGCGACGGCGGGACGAGCGGGAGGACCTGGCCGAGGTCACCGGCGTTGTCGAGCACGATCAACACCCGCCGGCTGTCCAACGTGGAGCGCAGCAGGTCGGTCTGTTCGGACAGCTCGGCCGGCACCCGGTCGTCGGGCACCCCGAAGGCACGTAGGGCGTGCGCCAATGCCGCGGTCGCGCTCATCGCGACCTGGTTGTCGTGGCCGCGCAGGTCAATGAAGATCTGCCCGTCGGGGAAGTGCTCCTGCGCACCATGCGCCCACTGCACCACGACCGCGGTCTTGCCCATCCCGCCCGCACCCGACACCACGACAATACGAGTGTCCGCCGCGCCCCACAGTGCCTGGTCAAGCTGGCCCAGCTGGTCGCCGCGCCCGGTGAAATGCCCCACCCGTGGCGGCAGCTGCGCTGGACGCACCCCGGCCCGGTCAGCGATGGCCAGGCCGGCATCCTGGCGAAGGATCAACGTGTGGAGTCGCTGCAGGCCGGGCGCCGGGTCGACGCCGAGCTCGTCGGCCAACCGCGCCCGCGTGCGCTGGTAGACCTCCAACGCGTCCGCCGGGCGGCCGGACCGGTACAGCGCCAGCATCAGGAGCTCCACCAGGCGCTCGCGCAAGGGGTGGTGTACCAGCGCCCGCTCCAGTTCAGCGACGGCCGGGCCATGACGGCCAAGCCGCAGCTCCGCCGCACACAGTTCCTCCGTGGCGGTGACCCACAGCTCCTGCAGCCGCGCCGTCTCCGCCGCGCCCCAGCCGGACAGCTCGCCGTCCTGCACCGGGTCGCCACGCCACAGCGCCAGGCCGCCGCGCAGCCGCTGCGCGGCTG
>JAEHDK010000425.1 GCA_016880465.1 Micromonosporaceae bacterium | reverse complement strand
CCAGGTCATCACGTTCCTCGACGAGCTGCACACCGTGGTCGGCGCGGGCAAGGCCGAGGGCTCCATGGACGCCGGCAGCATGCTCAAGCCGATGCTCGCCCGCGGCGAGCTGCGGATGGTCGGAGCGACGACGCTCGACGAGTACCGCGAGCGCATCGAGAAGGATCCCGCGCTGGAGCGCCGCTTCCAGCCGGTGTTGGTGGGCGAGCCGTCGGTGGCGGACACGGTCGGCATCCTCCGCGGGCTCAAGGAGCGGTACGAGGTGCACCACGGCGTACGCATCACCGACGCCGCGCTCGTGGCCGCGGCCACCCTCTCCGACCGGTACATCTCGGACCGGTTCCTGCCGGACAAGGCCATCGACCTCGTGGACGAGGCGGCATCCCGGCTGCGCATGGAGATCGACTCACGGCCGGTCGAGGTGGACGAGATCGAGCGCGCCGTCCGCCGGCTGGAGATCGAGGAGATGGCGCTGGCGAAGGAGCCCGATCCGGCCAGCGCCGACCGGCTCGCCCGGCTGCGTGCCGAGCTGGCCGACAAACGGGAGCAGCTCGCCGAGCTGTCCGAGCGGTGGCGCAACGAGAAGCAGCACATCGCGGCCATCTCGGCCGCCAAGGAGCAGTTGGAGACCCTGCGCGGCGAGGCCGACCGGGCTGAGCGCGATGTCGACCTGGCCCGCGCATCGGAGCTGCGCTACGGCCGGATTCCCGCACTGGAGCAGGAGCTGCGCAATGCCGAGGCGGAGCTGGCCGCGCTGCAGAGCGCCGGCGCGATGCTCAAGGAGGAGGTCTCCACCGACGACGTCGCCGCCGTGGTCGCCTCGTGGACCGGCATCCCGGCCGGCCGGCTGCTGGAGGGGGAGACCGCGAAGCTGCTGCGCATGGCGGAGTCGCTGGCGTCCCGCGTGGTCGGCCAGGAGGAGGCGGTACGGGCCGTCTCGGACGCCGTACGCCGCGCCCGGGCCGGCGTCGCGGATCCCGACCGGCCGACCGGTTCCTTCCTGTTCCTCGGGCCCACCGGTGTCGGCAAGACCGAGCTGGGCAAGGCGCTCGCCGAGTTCCTGTTCGACGACGAGCGGGCCATGGTACGCATCGACATGTCCGAGTACGCCGAGAAGCACTCGGTGGCCCGGCTCGTCGGGGCGCCGCCTGGGTACGTCGGGTACGAGGAGGGGGGCCAGCTGACCGAGGCGGTACGCCGCCGGCCGTACTCGGTGATCCTGCTCGACGAGATCGAGAAGGCCCACCCGGACGTCTTCGACGTGCTGCTGCAGGTCCTGGACGACGGCCGGCTCACCGACGGCCAGGGCCGTACGGTCGACTTCCGGGCCGCGATCCTGATCCTGACGTCGAACCTGGGCTCGTCGGTGATCGCCGATCCCATCCTGACCGACGAGCAGCGCCGGAACGCCGTACTCGCGATCGTGCGGTCGCACTTCAAGCCCGAGTTCCTGAACCGGCTGGACGACATCGTGGTCTTCCACGCGTTGACCAGTGCCGAGTTGCGGTCCATTGTGGACATTCAGGTGGACCGGCTGCGTCGCCGGCTGGCCGACCGCCGGCTCGCGCTGGAGGTGACCGGGGCCGCCCGGGGCTGGCTGGCCGACCACGGGTACGACCCGATCTACGGTGCCCGGCCACTGCGCCGGCTCATCCAGTCGGCGATCGGCGACCGGCTCGCCACGGCACTGTTGAGCGGCGAGGTACACGACGGCGACCGGGTGCTGGTGGACCTTGCGGACACGAAGGCCGGGCTGACCGTCACGTCGGGCCGGTGACACCGCCCGGGGTGACCCCGCGACGGGCCGGGTCTGTGCGGTGGGCTGATCACCCGATACGGTGAGCCGGTCTTGACCGGAAGGAAACGATCGTGTCGTACACCGTGCCCCCGGCCGCTGCCGCGCCACGTCCCCGGCCGGGGACCGTCACCGCCGCCAGCTACCTGCTCTATGTCGCCGCGGCCGTCGAGGTGGTCAGCGCCATCGTCGCGGTCAGTACGATCGGCGCGCAGCGCAAGGCCATGGAGCAGGCGTATGCGAACTACCCGGAGCTCAAGGACGCCGTGCCCGGCATCACCGTGGGCATCGGCATCGGTACGGCCGTCTTTGCCCTGCTGTTCGCGGCCGCCTTCGTCGTGCTCGGCATTCTCGACGGCAAGGGCAAGAACCCGGCCCGGATCGTCACCTGGGTGCTCGGCGGCCTGGCCGTCTGCTGTTTCGGCGGTGGGTTGCTGGTCAACGCGAGCGGCTCGTCCGGCATGTTCGGCGGCGGGAACACCACCAACGCCCCCGACCCGGCAGAGGTACAGCGGATTCTCAACGAGAATCTGCCGTCCTGGTATGGGCCGGTGCGGACCGCACTCGCCCTGCTGTCGCTGCTCTCGATCATCATCGCGATCATCCTGCTCGCGATGCCGGCCTCGAACGCGTACTTCCGCAAACCGGAGCCGACGTTCGAGCCGCCCACGTACCCGACGGTGAGTTAGCTGGCAAACCGCCCACATTAGGACATCCCTCCAGGTACCGTCGCTGGCGAGACTTCGGGGGGATGTCCTATGTCGTACGCGCTCGCCCCGCCGCCCGAGCGGGAGCCCGGCCGGCCGGTAGCGGTGACGTTGGCCTCGCTGATCATGTGTGTGATCGCCGGGCTGGCGTTGGTCAGCGCGATCACCACTCTCGCGGCGATGGGCTCGATCGTTGCCGGCTTTCGGGAGCGGGCGGCGGGTACCGACGCGACGCCTGCGGACATCGACAACCTTGCCGCCGCCGTCCGGGTCATCTCCATCGTCGCCGCGATCGTGCTGCTGATCGTCGCCGTAGCCCTGGTCGCCCTGGCGGTCGGCAACCTGCGCGGCAGTAACCTGTCCCGGATCCTCACCTGGGTCCTCTGCGGGCTCGGCGTGTTGTGCGGCTGCTGCGGTGTGGTCGGCACCCTCGGTGAGGCCCGGGCGGTGTTCAGTACGTCGGACACCGCGGCCACCCCCGCGGAGCAGCTCGGGCAGGCGCTGTCCGAGTCGTACCCCGGCTGGTGGCTCGGGGTCAACGGCACCCTTTCCGGGCTCGGGTTGCTGGGATACATTGCCGTGGCTGTCCTTCTCGCGCTGCCCACGGCGAACGCGTTCTTCCGCAAGCCCGCCCCGCCGACGTGGCAGCCGCCCGCCAGGTGAGGTGCGCTGTGTCCGAGCCCGCGGCCGTACCGACCCGGCCGGCCGCGCGGCGGACCGCTCTGGTCACCGGCGCCACCGCCGGCCT
>JAEHDK010000042.1 GCA_016880465.1 Micromonosporaceae bacterium | reverse complement strand
GGACAGCCAGACCAGGCGGCCGTGCGGGTCGGCGATGACCTGCACGTTGACCCCATGGCGCTTGTGCTTTCCCGAGTAATGCGGCCGGTCCTTTGACCCGCGGATGCGGTCGATGGCGATCAGGGTGCCGTCGAGGATGACGTAGGCCAGCCGACGGATACGCCGCATGACCTCGGTCAGGGCCGGTGCGCTCGCGGCGAGCAGGTCCACCGCCTCGCGGATGTAGCGCCAGGCGGTGGCCACTCCGATGCCGAACCCGGCTGCGAGCTGGGCGTAGGTGTCGCCGTTGCGCAGGTGGGCCAGCGCGAGCAGGGCCTGCCTTCCGGCATCCAGACGCCGCCACCGCGAACCGCGGGCACGACGATACCCGCGGATGAGCTCCGCGAGGTGATTCAGGCTGCGGGTGGACAACGAGATCGCCGACGGGTAGGACAGCATCGAGAGGCTCCACGGAAGGGCATCGGATCTTGGTCGACTGCTGTCTTACCGGGAGCCTCTCCCCATGTCGACCCCGATCCATCTCTTGCCCGCCACACGACCTCTGAGCAGCATCATCAGGTTGGAAGAGGCTCACTGAGGGCTTCTGGGCATTCATGTGAACCCACTGAGCTAGACATTCCGCGTAACGATTGGTAGCGCTGGGTAGTCAGTGGCCCGTGCGTGGTCCCTGACACGCCGAACTCGGTGCGGTACAACACAAAGACGCAGAACTCCGGTATGAAGGTGGTCCTTCCGAGATCAACTTCATAGGGGTCCTGCGTCCTGATGAGTATCACATATACCGCCACCCTGACCGTGCGCGAACAGACCGTGCTGTTCGTCTCAAGCCTGCTGCACGCCGAACGCCAGCGCCGCGGCACCCGCACCGGCACCCGCGCGTTGGGCTGCTTCGCCCAGGCAGTCCTGGTCCTGCGCTGGTTCCTCGACGGCACCCGGCTGGCCCAGTTGGCCGCCGACAACGCGATCGGCAAGTCCACCGCATATGACTACCTGCACGAAGGCATCAACGCCCTGGCCGCCCAGGCCCCGAAACTGGAATCGGCACTGCTGGCAGCCAAGATCGCCGGACACCCCCATGTCAACATCGACGGCACACTGATCGAGACCGACCGGTGCACCACACCAGGCCCCACCCCCGGCGTGGACTTGTGGTGGTCAGGAAAACACGACAACCACGGCGGGAACATCCAAGTCCTCACCGCCCCCGACGGCTGGCCGCTGTGGACCTCCGAAGTACGCCCCGGCCGCGAACACGACACCACCGCACTGCGCGAACACAGCGAGATCCTGCCCCTGTTCACCGCGTGGACCGAGGATCAGCTACGCGTGCTGGGCGACTTGGGCTACGAAGGCGAAGCCGACACCATCACCGTGGCGTTCAAGAAACCCAAGGGCGGCGAACTATCCGACACGCAGAAGACCTCACAACAAGGTTCACAACGGCATCCGCGCCATCGGCGAACGCGGCAACTCCCTGCTGAAGGTGACCTTCAAGGCCCTGCGCAACGTCAGCCTCTGCCCATGGATTATCGGCCGGATCGTCGCGGCAGCCCTCGTGCTTCTGCACATCGACCACGGCCGCACCACATGATTATGCGACGTGGTCAACTGCTTGCCCGGAAAGGCTCACTATCATGCCAACTACGTTGTTGTTGACGCGAAAAACCTCGCAGGACTGGTTGGGAAAAGCCACATTCTACAAATTTCGAACTATATGTCACGGCACGGAACCGGGCTCTTCGGAGCGATTATGACCCGACGCGGGAGCGATCGAGCCGCACTATACACTCGCCGGGAACAATGGGTTCTTTATGGAAAAATGTTGATCATCATTACCGACGACGATACGACGCAAATGCTTGACAACGCCATAAGCGGCGAGGACCCCTCGCTCGTGATCCGCCAGAAAATAGAGGATTTCCGCCTTTCCCTATAAATGAGCCCTGACGAGGCCGCACCGCTGCCCGCACTGTCACGCCGAGTAGACCGGCATGCACCGGCGCCTACACCACGCCGAATCAGCGCCGAAGTTCCCGCGTGGCTCGGTCGGAACTCCACGTACGTGCAGGTCACAGCATCATGGCCGCGTGAGGCCGCCCGCCCTCCGGAGGCGGTAGGCAGGTCGGTCTATCGGTGATCACTGATCAATCTTGTATAAGTGATCGTCGCCATCATTCCCCGTGGTTGTTGTCGTGCGGTCACACGCGATGCCCACCATGAAGGTACTCCGCCTTTTCGCTCTGGACGGCCGCGAGCGCCCGTTGAACCCGTAGCCAGGCGTTCGGTCGCAGCAGATCGCTGGCCCTCTCAGGCTCGCAGAAGCGGTGTTCGTCCAGTTCGCCGTCGCGCAGCTGGATCGTGGCTTGGTCTTCGATGGTGAGTACTCCGCCGTCGAAGATGAAGACCAGGCTGTCGTCCCAGGGTCCGTGTGGCGCGACCCAGTCCACGATGAGGAGCCTGCCTCCGGGGTATTCGAGGCCGAGTTCTTCCGCGATCTCGCGCCGTGCCGCATCCAGTGGCGGCTCGTTGGCCTCGGCCATGCCGCCGGGCAGGTCCCAGTCGGGTTTGTAGCGGGGGTTGACGAGCAGGATGCGTCCGGCCTCGTCTCGGAAGAGTACGTCCGCGCTCACCCGCTTCCGGGGCTGTGTGCGGTTGCCTTCGGCAAGGTGCGCCTGCCAAGCCTCCGGATCGCGCTGGTACAGGGGAATGTCGGCGCTCACGAGGATCCTGTGCCTGGTTGATCAGGGTCGGTCGGTAGCCATTGGGTGAGCCATCGGCGGTCGCGCAATTCCTCGCGTAGGACTTCAAGAAAGACGGCCACGTCGGTGTTGTCCCGGTACGGGATGAGCCGCCGATCGAGCGCTTCGAACTGTTGCACCACGAGTACCGAGGCTAACGCCCGGGTTGACCTGAGTACCTCATGGGCGATGGCACACGCTTCGTCGGGTCGTCCCTGGGCGATGAGGATCGAGACGAGCATCAGCTGAGCGAACGCTCGACTGCGAATCCGCTCGGGTGGTCGAAGCGCGACAACGTGGGCGGCCTGGCGGCGAGCGGCGCCGAGCTGGCCGAACTGCCGCAGGCACCGAGCCGCCTCGGCGGCCAGGGATGCCTCATCGAAGCTGCTCGCCCAGGGCGAGGGTGCCTCGGCCGGCGTGGTGGCCAGCACTCGCTCGGCCCGGTGCAGGTGCTGGATGCAGCCGTCGTGGTCGCGGGCTGCGGCGTGGCCGCGGGCTTGCATGGCGAGCAGTCGCGCTTCGAGCCCTGGGTGGGAGGGGCCGGACTTGAGCTGTTCGTGTCCTTGTCTGGCGTAGGCGAACGCACGGTCTGGGCGTCCGGTGTGGTGGGCCAGGTGGCTGAGGCTGCCGCAGATGTCGGCTCCGAGTTGGCTGTCCTGACCGATCTGCGCCATGCCGAGTGCTCGCTGGAAATGTTGTTCGGCGAGTGCGTCGCGTCCGGCGTCGTGCGCCATCCACCCGGCCATCTCGGTGAGGCCGGCGGCGGCGAGGAACACCGGCTGCTCGGCGCTGTCGGGCGTGTGGCCGAACAGGCGCGGCGCGACGTTGCGGTGCAGGTAGCCGGTGACGGTCGCGTAGAGGTACCCGCCGCCGGCTTGGCGGTCAGCTTTCCGGAACGCCTGCATCGAGTCCAGGTCGTTCACGCTGGCCATGGTCGGCGCACGCCGGTCGGGTGGAGTGGATGGCACCGGCGTCAGCGTGGCTTCGCCGGCGTTGGTGAGCAGGTCGGCGAGCTCTTCGACGGAGATCCTGAGCGTGTTCGAGAAGAGCCGATGGCGCGCACCGAGGGCGTTGCCGACTAAGCAACTGACCTATCTGCGGTCGGTGCTGGCCAGCCACGGCAACGATCCGGCGACCGGGATGTGCAAGGTCTGTGGCGTGTCCTGCTGCTCGGACTGGCGCAACGCCTACGACCAGCTCGCCGTCGCCGGTGAACTCATGGCCGAGCCGGATCAGCAGTTGGGTGCCGATGTGGAGCGCGGCCGGAGCGGTGCGCGATGACGACGACATACCTCGCCACGCACGCGCGGGAGCAGTTGGCGCAGGCACAGATGGTGGTGGACCGACACCTCGCCGCCGGTGTGCACGGCCGTTGTCTGGCGTGCGGGCAACTCGAGCCCTGCGATGCGCCCAACCGTGCGTCGGCGGTCTTCGCCCGGTACGGCCGGATGCCGTGCCGGCGTCCCGGGTTGGCGTCCCGAGGTGTCCGATGAGCGGGGAGCACCACGTCCAGCGCCCAGGCTGGCGCTGCGCCACCGACGGCGAGGACTGGCCGTGCGCGTCCGCCCGGAAGCTCCTCACCGGGGCGTACACCGACCCGACTGCTCTCGCCGTGCACCTCGGGTCATTGATGGCACGGGCCGCCGCGGACCTCGGGGTTGCGAAACCCGCCGACCTGTACCGGAGGTTCCTGGCGTGAACGATGGTCACCGGCGAGGTCTGCCAGATCTGCAACCGTCGCCAGCACGCCGTCGTTGCCGGTCTGCCGCCAAGGTTGTTCCCGTGCGACGACGTTCCCGACTTCGTGAAGCGGTCAACCTGACTCCGGACGCTCGTCCAGCCGGTAGCGGACGGCGCCCAGGCGCTGGGTGAGTGAGGTGGCCGTGGCCCGTTCGGCCCAGTCGAGCAGGGTGCGGTCGCAATGGTCGCACCGTTCGAGGAACATCTGGGATGACACGGGCCGCGGATACAGGATCGTGCAGCCAGGGCAGATCAACAGATGCTCTTCGTCGAAGCGATCGGCGACGTCCCGTGGGGTGGTGGTGCGGCGTGCGCGGCGGCTCAGTGCCCGCCAGGTCGAGTCCACGGCGGCCTGACGGCGGACGAGGTAGTCGCCGAACGCGGCGCGCTGCAACTGCTCATGGCTGTCGGTCGGCGGTGCGCTGAGGATGGCCAAGTCGTCTTCGTCGGCGAGTTGGCCAGAGGCGAGCGACTCGGCGAGCTGGTAAACGCCGGGACCGCCGGCGGCGAGGTGATCCCGCGCGGCCAGCAACCGTCGAGCCTGCCCGGACCACAGCGCCGCATGGCGGCCCTCCAGCACCGTAACCCATGCTCGGGCGAAGTTCTGAGCCTCGAAACGCCCGACTCGGCGCCGCTGGCGAACCCAGCTCACAACTCGGCCGGCAAGGTCCGGTTCGGCGTCCAGAAACGCCGCAGGGTCGGAGCCGACCAGGACTCTCAGCACTTCGGCGGCTCGTTCGCTGCCGAGCTGGTTGGCGAGGCTGTCGGAGGACCGCAGGTCTCGCAGCGCCTCGATGTCCTCGCGGCGCTGGAAAACGGTGGTGTGATGTGCGTGCCATGCCTGCGATGCGGCTTGGGCGTCGAGGCGCTCGGCAAGCAGTTCAGCGAGGGTCAGCTCAGTGCTGGTCTCGGGCAGCATCCAGCACGGCTCCGTGATTGCACGCGCTGGCTGCCGGACGAGGCCACACGCGGCGACGACGACCGCTGCGGCAGGATCTTCGACGGCGAAGCGCTGCTGGTCGAGCAGCCGACCGGCGGCGCGGACGAACGTCGCGGCCCGGGTCGGTGTCGTGGTGAGCAGCAGCAGCGGCGGGCAGTGCGGATACACGCCGTCCCAAGCCCGGTCGGCGGCGTACTGCAGATAGCGGGCGACCTTCTGCCTGAGCATGGTCTGCGTCATCGACGCCAGATCCACCTCCACGAACGCCGCCGCGCTGCCCGAGCCGGACATCCTGACCCGGGCGACCGCGTCGGGCGTAAGCCGGTTGCGGCGGGTCCAGTACGTGCCGCCGTCCCACTCCTGCCAGCCGGCCCGGTCCGCGAGCCAACCCTCCGCCTCGATGCCCGCTGCGGGACCGTGTTCGGTGAGCGCCAGCCACACCTCGCTGATCGCAGCGGCGTGAGCCACGAACAGCCCGGACGGCCGGCCCTCCGCCACGGCGGCCCCGGTCACGAGGCGGGCACCGGCGGGTCGCAACCACCAATGCTGCGGCGCCGACCCGGACTCCCGGCCGGGCCGGACGCAGTCGACCAGGTGCGCGGTGCGGAGCCGGTCCAGGCGATACCGCACGGTGCGCTCAGGTGTGCCGGTCGCCCGAGCCAGCTGACCGGTGGTCATCACCCGGTGCTGATCCAGCAGGACCAGCAGGTGAAAGGACGGGCCATCCGAGCTCCGCAGCCGAGTCAGGAAGGCGCGGTCAGCCATGACGGCACCATTCCGCCCCTCGGCCCTTTTCGGTGACACAGCAAGTGTCAGTAGCCGGTCGGCGCCAGCCGCCGAACTCGGCGCTGACCTGCACTGAAAGGCCGGATGGCGTTGCCGTTCGGGACAACGGCAATCGGCAAACCCTTGTCCGCTCGCGAAGGGACTCCGAGCCCAGCGATGTATCTGTGACGACCTGACAGGCGTCACGCCGAGCGACGCCTGACAGAGCGCAGAGCCGCCGCAGCGGCCGGACGTCAGTCATGGCCGCCGCCTTCAATCGCGACGGACACAAGGCCGCCGGAGCTGTCGGTGGAGATCGGCGATGACCTGGAGTCGTCGGTGGTTGCCGCGACCTTGAGCAGGTGGCCGAGCCGATCGTTACGGACCCGGTGACCGGCCGCACGGAGCCCCGCCGCGAGCGGCGCCAGTTGACCACAGTCCCAGAGGCGATCAACTCGTCCCGGACGATTCGGGCGGCATCCTCCAACTCGTCCGGGACGCCACCGGCGTCCGAACGGCCGCAGGCACCGGTCCCCGGCCTCCCATCCCGCGCCGGACCAGGGTCAGCCGTCGATGCGGAGCCGGTCCCGCGCCGGGACCACGGGCATCCGCGCCGGGACCGCTGCGGTCGGGTCCGGGTCACGGGCGCCTGGTCCCGGACCATGGGGACCATCGAACGCTGCTCCCGGCCCGTCCTCGACCGGAAGCCGGTCCCGCTTGCCATGGTCGGGGTGCGCCTCGAGCAGCCCGGACAGCAGCTTGATCGCCACCAGCAGCGCCACCGCCGGCCATCCCGCCACCAGCCGCCCGACTGGATCCGACGCCCCGACCGCGACGTTGGCGGCAACACTCGCCGCCGTGCCGGCCGCCAACGCCGCCCAGGGCAGCCAGCCCGCCCGCGTTCCGGCCCGCCGATGGGCCAGCAACACCAGCGATGCCACGATCTCGATGCCGTCCACCGAGACCGGGAAGGCGTGTGAACGCCAGCCGACCTCGCCGTGCAGGTGAGCCAGCTCCGCCATGTGCGAGTACGAGATCGCCCCGGCCACGCCAGCGAGGACAACCACCGTCGCCCCGGCCGCACCGGCGATGGCTCGATCCGCGGCGCTCATCGCGCACCGCCGCGAGAGGCAAGATCAGAAAGCGAAACGGTCGCCTCGATCACCAACATGCGTGGTGCGGACGACCGTGCCCTTGTTTGTGGTCCCCCGGCGGGACACATCCCAAAACTGCTCCCCGCGTGGCCGCCTGGCTATTGCCGTTGACCTGCCGATCGGGGATGGGTTGGTCTGAGCGGTAGACGTCATGGTGTTGACCACGGACGTCCGGGTCTCCGACGACAGCGCGTGGCGGGAACGTATAGCTGACGGCGCAGCTCAACCACCCTGCAAACCGACAAACGCCGCAGCCGCTCGTAGGTGCCGCCCCGCGGCATCCAACCCAGCGGCTTCGGCACCAAGGGCCTCGTCGGCGGCACCACCGACACCACCGGACTCACCTCCTCGGTGCCCGCGAATACGACCCCACCACAGGCCGCTTCATCAGCGTCGACCCACTATTCGTCCTCGATGACCCGCAAAGCTGGAACGATGCGCATACGCCAGCGCAGCCGCCATACGGCGAGCCCGAACCCGAGCCCCTGCCGACACCATTGCCGTGCGCGACACCCGACGTGTCGAGGGGACGACCCCCTGTCCGCCACCCGTCGAATCAACGCCCCCACGCCCAAGCGGCCATTAGCATCCAGCTCAGCGCGATGTCCGGGGAGTGGGGGCACGATGGCCGACGAGTGGGATCTGTTCATCGTCAGCGGTCCGGAGGCGTACGCCCACGACGGCGAGCTGCGGCTGGAAACCGACTCAGCGTGCGACGTCTTCCGGCGCCTGTACGAGGAAGCGAACACGAAGGCGGCCGCCGGCGTCGGCGCCGACCGGCAGGCGATGGTCCAGGCGGAACGGCAGTGCCACGAGGAGCAAGCGCGCCGGATTCCCAAGCCCCCGGCACCGCCGCCGGTGACGCCCCAGCGACCCAAGACGCCCGCGACGCCCAAGGCGCCCATGACGCCCAAGGCGCCCATCGCCGCCAAGGAGGACTCGCCGCGGGAGCAGGACGCACCGGACATCCCGGCCACGATGAAGGTCACTCGCGTACCGTCGCCGGGCAAGGTGGACGAGAAGCGGCCCACCGACTCCGTTTTCGACCGGCAAGATCCCAAGCCGCCGAGCGTCGTCGCGTCGATCATGCGCCCGCAGCTGACGCAAACCGGCCTCGACGATCTGCTGCGCCGATTGGAGCGCAACGAGCCCGAGCCGGGCGAGCCCCATCCGACGCACTCGGGGCCGGCGCCCGCCCGCCCGGTCGGCGACGGCGATCCGGTCGACTTGTTCTCCGGGGCGTTGGCGCTGGCGTCGGTCGACCTCGTCGTGCCGACGCCGCTGCTGCCGATCCAGCTGGAGCGCCACTACCGCAGCGGGCGGCCGTACTGGGGGCCGTTCGGATTCGGGTGGGACCACAACTACAACGTCTTCCTCCGCCCGCTGGCCGACGGCGGGGTGGCGGTGTGGACCGGGCCGCTCGCGGAGCGGCGGTTCCTGCCGGTGGCCGGGGGGTGGGAGCCCGAGTCCGGGCTGACCGCCCGGCTCACCGCGGTCGCGGGCGGCTATGAGATGACGCATCCGCTCGGGCCGCGCTGGCGGTTCACTCGGCCGGCCGGTTGGACCGACGGTGCGCGTACGCCGCTGACGGCCGTCGTCGACCGGCACGGCAATGCGCTGCAACTGGACTACGACGGCGAGAACCGAGTCGCCGCGGTACGCGATGGCGCCGGCCGCGGTCTGCTGTTCCACTACGGGCAATGCGGTCTGCTGGAGCGGGTGACCGACCACACCGAGCGGCGGGTGATCCGCTACGACCACGACGGCGAGGCCGAGCATCTGGTGCGCGTTATTCAGCCGGCGACCGCCCAGTATCCCGACGGCGTCACCACCCGCTACGAGTACGACACGCGGGCCGGGCATCCGGCGATGCGGCACAACGTGCTGCGCCTCGTCGACGCGGCCGGGCGGGTCGCCCTGGACAACACCTATGCCGGGCCGGAGGACGGCTGGGCGTTCAACGGCGTGGTCCGCCAGCTCGCCGCCGACTTCGAGTACCGGTTCGCGTACGAGCCGATCCAGTATGTGCCGTCTCGCGAGGAGTATCTGGATGTACCGGCGATGCGTACGTGCGTGCGCCGGCCAGACGGTGGGCTGCACACGTACACGTTCAACTGGCGCGGGGATCTGATCGACCATCGTTTCCGGCTCAACCGCGATCGCACGGCCCGGGTCGTGGTATCCCGGCAGGCGTACGACGCGATGGGCAACGTCGTGGAGTCGGTGGGGCCGGACGGGTTGCGGATGGTGTCCACCTACGACAGTGCCAACCCCGACCCCTGCGCCCGCAGGAATCTGCTGCGCCAGGAGCTGGCGGCGCCGGTGCCGGGGGTGGTCGGCAGCCGGACGCTGTACGAGGCCCGCTACGAGGCCCGCTACCAGCTGCCGACCGAGGTGTTCCAGGAAGGGTTGGGCAAGACGCGGCTGCGCTACGACTTCGATACTGCCCCGGCTGGCGCGACCGGCCGCCTCGCGCGGGTCGAGCTGCCCGCGGCGACGCTCGCGGACGGAACCGTGCAGCCGTCGGTGCTGACGTTCGAGCACAACCCGGTCGGTCAGCCGGTCGCGATCGTGTCGGCTGAGGGCCGCCGGGTCGAGTTGCGGTATCTCAGCGGGGGGCTGACGGACAAATTCCTAGCCGCGTCAGTCGAGGACCCGGCCGGGTCCGCGCTCACCAGCGCTATCGCGTACGACCCGCTCGGCCTTCCGCAGAGCCTGCAAGGCCCCGGCGGGCGGACGACCGGCCTGCGCTCCAACCTGCTCGGCCAGGTGGAGGAGGTCGCGGCGCCGGCGGTCGACGGCCGGATTCCGGTAGTACGCCGCTGGTTTGACGATTCCGGCGGCGTCGTCAAGGTCGTGCGTCCCGGGCCGCAGCCGGGTCAGGAGGTTACCGACGAGATCGTGCGCGACGCGCAGGGCGCCGTGCGCCGACTGACGACCGCAGCGGGCAGCCCCGACGCCCGGCAGTGGCGGTCCACAGTCGACGCCGACGGCCGCCCGGCGGTGACTGTGGACCCGACCGGGCTGCGCACCGACCGGCTCTACGGCGAGAACGGAACGCTGATCAAGGAGATGGTCGGCGTTGGTACCGCCGTCTCCCAGACGAGCACCTACGCCTACGATCTCGCCGGTCGCGTGACGAAGTCGACGGGGCCGTTCGGTGAGGTGACCCGGGTCGCGTACGACGTCTGGGGCCGCGCGCACCGGATCACCCAGCCCGACGGCGCGATGCGGACCCTGGAGTACGGGCCCGGCGACCAGGTGATCAGCGAGACGGTCGCCGAGGCCGACGGGACGATGCTGCGGCGTGCGACGGTCGACTACGACGAGCGCGGCCGGCGTCGGTCGGTGACGCAGTGGGCGTTCGACACGGATCCGGCGACCGCGACGCCGCTCACCACCACCTACCTCTACGACGCCGACGACAACGTGGTCGCGATCCGCCCGCCCCGCGGACCACAGTGGACCTTCACCTACGACACCGCCGGCCGCATGATGTCGGTGACCGATCCAGGCGGCGGGCAGCGGCGCCTCGCCTACGACACGGCCGGCGACCTCGTCTCCATGACGATCGTCGAGCCGGGAGCCACCACGACGCACCTGTACGCCTACGACGGGCGAGGCCGGCTGATCCGCACCGACGCCCTCGGCCGGGTCAGCGAAGTGCGCTACGACGACCGCGACATACCCGTCGTACACATCACCAACGGCGTCACGGTCGCCCTCGACGTCGACGTGCACGAGCAGGTCACCGCCGCCGTCCTCGATCCCGCCGGGCTGGCGCTGCGCACGAGTCTGGACTACGACGCCGCCGGCCAGCCGGTGCGGTACACCGACCCGGCCGGCCGGGTCACCACCTGGCAGCGGGATCTGTTCGGGCAGCCCGTCGCGGTCACCGGCCCGGACGGCACGACGTGGCGGTCGGAAACCGATTCCGTGCAAAGGCTCATCCGCCGGTGGATGCCCTCGGGCAACCAGCTGACGATGCGCTTCGTCGATTCGCCGCAGCGGCCCACCGCCGCGGAGGTCCAGCCCGCGCCGGGCTACGACCCCGTTCCCGCGTACGCGTTCGGCTACGACGGGCTGGGCAGGCTCGTCCGCGCCGCCGACGGCCTGACCGAAGTTCGCCGCCGCTATGACAGCATCGGCCGCATCGTCGCCGAAACCGTCGCCGGCCAAAGCGTCACGATGTCCTACGACGACGTCGCCGGCACCGCCGACCTGGTGTTCCCGGACGGGCGCCGGGAACAGACCGAACTGGCCCCCGACGGGCGGCCCACCCGGATCGTGCTGGCCAATCCCGGCGCGCTCGGCGGCACCGCGGGCGACATGCTGCTGGAGCTGACCTACTCGGCCACCGGCCGGCTCGCCCAGCTGACCCACGGCAACGGCGTCGTCGCCCACCTCGTCCACGACGAGATGGGCCGGCTGATCCGGCTCGACTACGAAAGCGGTGGCGCGCTGCTCGACTCGTGCCGGGTGCGCTACGACGCCGACGGGCACCGGGCATTGGTGCAGTACCTGGGCGCACCGGCGGACAGCATCCTGCACGGATTCGACGACGCCGGCCGGCTCGTGGAAACCCGCTGGGGTCTGGGCCTCGGCCCGCTCGCGGACGCGGCCGCTCCGTTGGCGCAGGCCGCGTACGTCGACGCGGTCCGAGTCGGCGCCGGGGGCGCGCCGGGTGTGGCGTACGACCTCGACGGCGGCGATGGGCGGACCGGGGTCCGCGGCATCAACGGCGGCAGCCCGGATCTGGCCTACGTCACCGGCGCCGACCATCGCGTCGTCCAAGCCGGACCCGACCTCGTCGGCTACGGCCCCGACGGTGAACGGACCCAGGACGGCCGCTTCCGCTACGAGTACGACGCCCTGGGCCGGGTCGTCCGCGTCGTCGACCGGACCACCGGCACGGTCGAGCAGGCGCTGACCTACGATGCGTTGTCGCGCGTACGGGCCGGCACCAGCTCCGGCACCCCGTTCGAACGCTGGTACGCCGCCGGCAGCGTCGTGCAGGAAACCATCGGCGGCGCCGTGCGGCAGATCTCACCGCATCCGGTGTGGCCGACCGCGATGTGCACGGTGGACAGCGGCGGCGTGCGATACGACCATCCCGACGACGCGTGGTCGACGATGCTGGTCACCGACGCCGCCGGTGCGGTACACCAGCGATTCCGCTACGACACGTTCGGCGCCGCGACGGCGTACGCGCCCGACGGCACCGCGCAGCCCGGCCCGCCAACCGGGCACACCTGGCGCGGCATGCTCCCGCTCGGCCAGACGTCACTCTACGCAACACCCCAGCGCGCGTACGATCCCGCGCTCGGGTCGTTCCTCGGCCGCGACCCTCTGTTGTACGCCGACAGCCCGTCGCCCTACGTCTTCGCCGGACACAACCCGGCCGACTACGCCGATCCGACCGGATGGGCGAAGTCGGCGCTCGGCGTGTCCGTGCCGTCGACGGCCCTGCGGCCGCCCGTGGTGAAGTCGAACCCCGTCTACGACTTCGTCAACGAGGTGTCCAAGGGCGTGTGGTGGTACAACCCTCACCACAGCGATCTGATCCCCCAGGTCCCGCCGGTGGACACCGGCTGGATCGTGGCCAACTTCCTGGTCAACCGCTGGATCGGCGTGTCCAACCTCCTCGGCCAGATCGTGAACCTGCCGGGCAATCTCGTCTGGGTCGTCGAGGACATCGCCAAGCGCCTGGGCTTCAGCCAGACGGAGATCCAGGCGTTCCACGACCTGAGCATGATCGGGCTGGTCCGGCTACCGTCGATCTTCCAGGGAATCGGCTACCTGTCGAACCTGTTCGCCGAGTCATCGGCGTGGCGGCGGTTGAGTGGCCCCGCGGCCGGCATCGCCGCCGCCGGCGGGGCGGCGGGCGCCGGACGCCGCGGATCGCGGGCCGCCGCCGCCGCGGCGGCGGAGTTCGAAGGTCCTCCCGTGTTCACCGTCGAGTTGTACTACGAGCCGGTGTTCAAGATGAACCCCACCGTGTCGAGCTGGCTGAAGGCCATCATCGAATGGGGCCAGTCCGAGCGCGGCTATTTCGTGCGGGGTGTCCGCCTGCCCGAGGACGGCCGCCTGCGGGGGATGTCGCGCAAGTGGATGGACATCATGGGCTTCTCCCGGGAGAACCTTCAGGCCGGACATCCGATTGACGATCTCATGGGCGCTCTGTGGCGACGCCAAGGCAACGTAGGCACCACGTACTTCTACTACGAGCGGGAGATCAACGGACGGCTCGGCGGCACCGTCAGTCAACAGCTGAACATGGCCGGCCTGCGCGAGCCGGGCCGGCCGTTCCAGGTGCGGTTCACCGGAGACTGGCCCGACCCCAAGCGATACCCGCCAACCGCGCCGATCGCGTCGCCGCCGGATCTCACGTGGGAGAAGCTCAGGAAGAAGCCGTAGCGGTATCCTGCTCGCCGTCGGCCTCCGGGCGCGTGAGCGTCAAGCCCGCCTGCTCTAGGCGTACCCGTTGAATGGTTCGAGGAGTGACCGAGAGGCGGTCGGCGAGCTGGGCCGCGGACCCGGCGGCGAGCGCGGACAGTGGCAGATCCGCCAGCCGCAGCGCGGCGTCGTCGCCCAACTCCTCCCGCAGCCGCGCGGAGAGGACGACCCGGTCCTCACCCACGCGCAGCTGATCGCGCAGGCGGAGGCCGAGCAGCGCGCGGGTGGCGAGGTCCGTCTCCGCGAACGTGTGTTCGCCGACCGGGTAGCGCCGCGGGCTGTTGACGCTGGCGACGACGAACTCCTTAAGACCGCGCGACAGCTCGTTGGCGGCGCGCACCGGATGCGCGTCGTCAGGCGGGGCCTGCAATTTCGCCGGCAGGGGCGCCTCGAAGGTCACGTAGGGATCGACGCGGTCGGCGTCGCCTGGGATGTGAACGCGGGGCGGGCGGCCCTCCTCGCCGAACTCCAGACACGCCTGGATGTGCCGGCCGGTGGCGAAGGCGGCGCTGCTAACGACCTCGTCGACCACGATCCGGGGCTGGATCGACTCGCCGAACAGGACGTAGTCGGCCGTGAACACCGCGTGCGTCATGTGCGCGGGGTCGTAGGTCTCCGGGTGCTCGGCCTTGGCGGGCGGGTTCGGGTACGCCGTGATGTCGACGCGGATGTAGTCGCTGAACACCGTGACTGAATGGGAGACATTCATGTAGTCCACGACGTGCTCGTCGTAGCCGCCGTTGCCGCGCGACCGGTCGACCCGGAACCCCGGCGGTAGCTTGATTTCGCGGAACTCCTGGTACGGCGCGTCGGCCCGCGGGTTGACGAACCAGTGGTCGAGCGGAACCCGCTGCGGGACCTCCGTGGTGTCACGTACCTCGCGCGTCTGGGTGTGGCGGGTCTTCGCGACGTGCATCGTGTCCAGATGCGTCGACGCGCACAGCACCTTCGCCGACTTCGGCTGCTCCACGACGAAGAAGAACTCCTGGATGCCCTCCAGCTTGCGGACCCACTGCAGGCCGTCCTTGCCGTCGCCCAGCTGAGCGGCGAGCGTGTGCGGGCGCGGGAAGACCACGAAGAGGGCACGGTTGGTGCCCAGGTGGTAGGAGTCCAGCTGGTGGTACATCTGCGTCAGCTGCGTCGTGTGCGACGTCGTCTCCCGCCGCTCCTGGCTCGCGTCGGCCTGGTTGATGTCGACCTGCGTGTTGCTCCACCCACTGCGCGACGACGACTCCAGGCCATACGTCCCGGCCAGCGATCCATATCCGGGTACGCCGGTCGCCAGCGCCAGCGATCCGGACTCCTTGTCCGACGACTCGGTGGACCGGGTGGTGCTATTGCCTTTCGTGACCTGCAGTCCGGTCGCCGAGCGGCTCATCGCCTCGCCGGTCTCGGTGACCGCTTCGTAGACCTCGCGCTTCTTCGGCTCGAAGTCGGTGATGACCGGCATCGACGCGTAGTCGCGCACCCGGATCAGGCCGGGCCCGGACGTGAACGCGACCTGTGCGATCGCGCCGACACACGGGAAGTAGCTGTCCAGGAACTGGGAGATCTGCGTCCACGCGGCCGCCGCGTACGCGTCGTCGCCCACCGGCCGCGCCGGCAACTCCTGCCGCCGCGGCTGGTACCCCGTGATCGAGCACACGACGCGGAAGTAGACGATGCGGCTGTCGGCGTACTCCGGCTGGTCCACCTCCGGCAGGAAGTAGAACATCGCTATCGAGCTGCGCCACTTGAGGGGGTACCGGGCGAATTCGACGCCGCCCGCCATCATGTCGCCGCTGGCGTACACGCGGCGCCAGGGGATGTCGACGGGCAGCGGCAACAGGTTGATCGACATCGGTGTTCGACGCTCCTCGGCTTCGGCGGTCCCGGTAGCGCGCTACGGGCGGACGGCCTCATCGTGCGGCAGACCCGCCGCCGGGCGTATCGAAGTGTCGGAACATCACCCACGGGCGACGTACGCCGCGCGCTCAGTCTGGGTTCGCGCGCCGCACGGGCGTGCGGGTTGCAGTCGATGACGACCAAAACTGCGCCCTATCGGGTCGCCTCTCGGTCGCGGTTGATCTGCCCGTCGGGTAGTCACCGGCGGGGACGTACGGTTTGACGTACTGCCACATCCGGCGGACCCAATGTGGCGGCGTCAGGTCAGCAGCGCGACGACGGGTCAGCGGGCGATCTGGGGCTACCGGCTGGGGGTCCGGCGGCTACTCACTTGATGGAGGGCTGGCAGACTGCCTCCAGGGCGGCAGCACGAGGCGCATGATGACCTCGCCATCGGGGTCCAGCTCGCCGGTCGGCGCGAACCCGAGCCGCTCGTAGAACCCGGCCGGGCCGCCGTTCTCTGGTACGTAGCTCGTCAGAAGTTCTGTCGCGCCCTCGGACCGCACGAGCTCCGCGATCTGCCGCACGACCTCGAAGCCGTAGCCGCGGCCCTGGTGCCGTTGGTCGATGAGCAGCTTCCACAGGAACCACGGCCCGATGATCTCCGGTGGCTGGGGCTCTACGTTCCAGCTCAACATCACAAATCCGACCGGCTCGTCGCCCGCGTAGACCGCCCGATACCACGGCTTGGCGTGCGGGTACTCGGCAGCCTCTCGTATCGCGCCGCGAACCGACGAGACGAACCGCTCCTGCCCAGGTGCGACACGCAGCGCGAGGACCGCCTCGCGGTTCCTGTCGGTGATTTCGCGTAGGGTCACGACCACGCGGCGAGCCTACCTCGCCACGCCCGTCCGCCTGCCGTGCGTAATGGGGGTACGAGACGAGCTCGACGTATTCGTCGCGAGATCCCGGACTGGCGATACGGCCAGGTCTGGACCTCCGCCATCGCAGACCGGTTGCGGCCAGTTCGCCAGGGGAAGCGTCCTCATTTGCCGAATTGAGTGTCGCGGTCGGAGCTTGCTGTCGCGTGACTGGGGACAGTCGCGTCGGCGACTACGGGATCGACTGGGTGAGGTTGACCTTGTTGCCGTCGGGGTCGAGGACATGGGCAACCCGCTGCCCCCACGGCATGTCGTTCGGCGGGCCGAGTACTCGTCCGCCGGCGGCCTCCACCCGCGCCAGAAGGTCATCGACACGGGCGACGTCCACGCTCAGCAGCATCCGCTGCACCGCGCCCAGCTCGATCTCGGCATTGGCCACGAGGCCAAGTTCTCCGTCACCCACCTTCAGATGGACGAAGAACGTCGGTCCGTCAGCCGGCACGCGACGTAACTCCACCGCCCCGAGCAGGGACTCGTAGAAACCCTGTAGGCGGGCCAGGTCCGGGGTGATGATGACGGGCTGAACACTGGTCACGTGCTCCTCCTTAACCAACGGGCCGGCCCGCCGACCGGGCCTGACACCTGTTACAGACTCCTGCTCACCACAGAACTCATCGGCCAAACCGGGAACTCCTCTGCCGCTGAGTGCCGTCGCGACCTGTCGCAAATCTCCTGAAACCGCGCACGCCGAGGGTGGCAGCAGAAACCGCAGGTCACCGGCGGTCTCGCGGCAGCCGGCTGCCGGCCAAGATCAAAGGCCTAGTCTCAGGACATCCGCGACAGATTCGTCTCGGGACGTGGGTGACGCATGCGGCTAGACGATCTTCATTTGCGGCTTAGGTTAGCCGGTTGTGTCACCCAAGGCCTGGGAATGTCTGCCAGTCCGCAGGTCCTTAGCCCGGCTTCCATGAGCTGCCGATCGGATCTTCGTACAGGTGTTCTAGTACGGCGCATGAAGATCCCGCCGTACACGTACTGCCCTTGGTGCGCGGCAACAACTGCTCCATTGTCGCTCACCTGGGAAGGTGACGACCCGGACACATCATGTAGGTGGGGGGCGGGTCAGGGGCGGTCGTGCAAGAACCAGGCGTCGCTGCGGGTCAAGGCAAGAGCCAGCTCCCAGGGTGGTGTTTGGAGACTGCCGCCGACCGCCAAGTGCTGGAGAGCGAGCTGCCACGCCTGCTCGCCCAGGGCCGGCCGCCTGCCGACGACAAACTGAAGCATCGTCCCCCAAGACGCCACCAGTTCGGCGCCCCACTGCTGCTCCCATTGGCGGATCGCCGCAGCGAGCCCCTGCCGGCCCGGGTCGTCACCAAGCTCGATGCGAGCGGCCTTCTCCGTCGCGCCGAAATAGTTGAGCCACGCCGGGGCAAGCCACTGAGTTGACGTCGGCAACAGCACAACCTGCGCCCCGTCGCGAGGCGTGAACCAGGATCGGGTGCCGACATGCGGCGCAGCTCTCGGCCAAGCCTGCTCAAGAGCCGCGGGGTCGGCCAACAGCCGCTCCCATGTCCAACGCGCGACCGCGACCAGTGTCCTCGGCAGGCTGAGCTCCCGCCGGGCCTGCTCCGCGGCGTCCTGCCCGAGGGAAGCGGGCAGCCACAGTGGCAGCTCCTCGGGCTTAATCAGCGACTCAGTCCCCCACCAGTGATAGACCGTCCACGGATCCACCGTCCGGGCCGCGTTCTCGAGCGCCTCGATCTGCTCGCTTTCGGCGTCCAGCCAGCACTCGTCGACCGTGGTGAGGACGGGCCACCGGCCAGTCTCTGCCGTCGCGGCCCGCGCCGCCCGCCAGGCGGGAAGTAGCTGGCTCTGTTCGATGCCGGTGACCGCCCACGTGTCGCCGAGGCCCTCCTCGATCAGAAGCCCGTCCAGTACCGTCCCCCGGAATACGGCGGCGATCTCGTCGGGGTCGTCCATCACCGGAGTCACGTCGCGAACCGTAGCCCTTCGCGGAGCACCGGGCGAACCCCGGCGGCGTCGACGCCGATGTTGTTCGATGCCATCGCCGAGGCACAACGAGGGCAGGTGTGCCCCGGCGGGATCGAAGATGTGAGCGTTGTCGCCCCGCGGTGCCGTCACGGTAGCGGCGGTAGCGGGCTTCGACCACCACGATGTCGCCGTCGGGAAGCAGGTCCAGGAGTGGGTACGTGACGCCGGGTCCGTTCAGGGTGGTCCACCATCTCTGGCCGCCGGCATGCAGGTATACCCCCGGGCCGCAATCGTGCGGCTGGTCCGACTTGCTGCCTCGTGGCGCGGCAAGGACGGCCAGCCGTTCCGAGTACGGTGACGGTCACTGCGAAAATCTCCTCGGCAAGCTCGTCGAGCGTTGGCAGCTCCGCCAGCTCCCAGCACCGCAACATACGCACGCCGTCTTCTACCATCCGGCCAGCCACCCGTCACGCGGATTGGTCGCCACCACCGCACTCATTTGCCGCGTTCGGTGCGGGGCCAGTGGTGTTGATCTTCGATGACCGATCTGCTGGCGGCTACGTCATGGGCCGGCGACAGTGGCCCTACGGTGGGGGACCATCGAGAAACCGCCGGCGGTCGGCGTGCAGTTGACGCGTCTGGCACAGCTGCGGTGCGTCGACGTCGGCGCGCTTGCCCACCGGGCATCGGGTGGACGAAACCGAGATCACGTCGGTGCTCGACGGCGGCGAGCCTGATGCGCCGGCTCGCACCCGCCCTGGACCTGCATCCAAGCGACCTGTTCGTCATCGCCGGCAGGCAGGTACCCACGACCTCGCCCCGTTGACGTGACCGCGACCAGAAGTATCGGTTCGCTGGCTTGGTCGCTGACACACCTACCAAGCGCCGTATCGCAGCTGCACCAGATCGCCCCCGGGGACGTCGTCGTGGAGGCGTGGCGCGGTCGGGTATTCCAAGGTTGTCGAGTCGTTTCGG
>JAEHDK010000424.1 GCA_016880465.1 Micromonosporaceae bacterium | reverse complement strand
GCCGCGCCGAGCAGCAGCGCCGCACCGGCCGGCCAGCCAAGCCAGGCCGCCACGCCGGCGGCACCGGGCACCGAGCTCGGCCGCGTCGAGTCCCCGCCGCTCGCCCGGCTCGTGGAGATCATGCTCGCGGACAGCGACAACGTGGTCGCCGAAGCGCTTGTCCGGCAGGTGGCACTGGCCAAGGGCGAGCCGGCGACCTATCCGGGTGCGGCGACCGCGATGAAGAAGGTGCTTGCCGACCTCGGCCTGCCAGCGGCCGAGGATGGGCTGGTCGACGGCAGCGGCCTGTCCCGGGCTGACCGGGTGACCCCGTCCCTGCTCACCGACGCGCTGGCGCTGGCCGCCCGCCCGGACCGCCCCGAACTGCACGGGTTGTTCGCGGGCCTCCCGGTCGCCGGGTACTCGGGCACGTTGCGGTACCGGTTCCGCAGCGCCGGCCCGTCCCAGCCGGGGGCCGGGCTGGTGCGCGCCAAGACCGGTACGCTCACCGGGGTCAGCGCGATCTCCGGGATCGCGGTCACCCGCGAGGGCCGGTTGCTCGCCTTCACCGTGCTGGCCGACCGGGTCCCGCTGGTCGGCCCGGTGCCCGCCCAGGACGCGCTGGACGTGATCGCCGCAGCTCTGGCCGGGTGCGGCTGCCGCTGACGCCGGCCGGCAGCCGAGCCGGGCGCGGGTACCGTCGTACCCATGGCACAGTTCGTGGACTGGGATCTGGCGGCCGCGACGGCGGGTGCCCTCGGCAAGAGCGGGCCCAAGGTCACCTACGACGAGGCCGCCGAGGTCGTGGCCGACCTGCGCCGGCTGACCGACGCGGCCGCCGGCCACGTACACGAGTTCACCGGTCTGCACAGCCAGGTCAGCCATCCGCCACTGCGGGTGGTCGACCGGCGGGACTGGGCGGCGGTCAACATCGAGGGGCTCCGCCAGGTGATCGGACCGTTGATCGCGCGGCTGGCCGGCGACCGGCAGCCCGGGGCGTTCGGCGAGGCGATCGGGTCGCGGCTGACCGGCGTCCAGGCCGGGACCGTCCTCGCCTACCTGTCCGGGAAGGTGCTCGGGCAGTACGAGGTGTTCTCGACCGATCCGGGCCAGCTGCTGCTCGTGGCGCCCAATATCGTCGAGGTCGAGCGGCGGCTGGCCGCCGACCCCACCGACTTCCGGCTCTGGGTGTGCCTGCACGAGGTCACGCACCGGGTCCAGTTCACCGCCGTACCGTGGCTGCGCGCGCACTTCCTCGGCGAGGTGCAGGCGTTCGTCGATGCATCCCAGGTGGATGGCCAGCTGACCGACCGGCTGCGCCGCGGCGTCGCGGCGCTGGCCGACGCGGTCCGCGACAGCGAGAGCCGGGCCAGCGTGCTCGATCTGGTGCAGACGCCGGCCCAGAAGGCCGTGCTCGACCGGCTCACTGCCGTGATGACCCTGCTGGAGGGCCACGCCGAGTACGTGATGGACGGCGTGGGGCCCTCGGTCATCCCGAGCGTCGAGGAGATCCGGTCCAGGTTCAACCGGCGCCGCGAGGGTGCGACCCCGATCGAGCGGGTGATCCGCCGGATGCTCGGCATCGACGTGAAGCTCCGGCAGTACGCCGAGGGCCGGCGGTTCGTGCGCGCCGTCGTCGACCGGGTCGGCATGGCCGGCCTGAACCGCGTCTGGGACTCGCCGCTCACGCTGCCGCGGCTCACCGACCTCACCGACCCGGACGCCTGGGTGGCCCGGGTCCACGCCGGCTGACCGTGGCCGCACTCGCGCCGCCGGTCGCCGCCCTGCGCGTCGCGGTCAAGCAGGCCCTCTCCGGGGTACGGGCCGAGCACGGCCCGGCAACCCGGGTGCTGGTCGCCTGCTCGGGCGGCGCTGACTCGCTGGCTCTGGCCGCGACGGCGGCGTTCGTGGCACCCCGGCTGGGCCTCGCGGCCGGCGTCGTCACCGTCGACCACCAGCTGCAGCCCGGATCCGCCGGGCGGGCCGCCGAGGTGGCGGCGTGGGCGCGGGAGGCCGGGCTCGCCCCGGTCGAACAGGTCACGGTGTCCGTCGCGGGGCGCGCCGGTGGGCCGGAGGCGGCCGCCCGGGAGGCCCGGTACGCGGCCCTGACCGCCGCCGCGCACCGCCTCGGTGCGGTGGCCGTACTCCTCGGCCACACCCGGGACGACCAGGCGGAGACCGTGCTGCTCGCGCTCGCCCGCGGCGCCGGGCCGCGGGGTCTGGCCGGCATGCCCGCCCGCCGGGACACGGACGGGATCGCCCTGCTGCGGCCGCTGCTGGGGGTGAGCCGGGCCGCCACCCGGGAAGCCTGCCGGGTCCTCGGCCACCCGCCGTGGGACGACCCGCACAACGCGGACGAGGCGTACGCCCGGGCCCGGGTACGGGCCCACGCGCTCCCGGCCCTGATCGCCGCGCTCGGCCCGGACGTGGTCGACAACCTC
>JAEHDK010000423.1 GCA_016880465.1 Micromonosporaceae bacterium | reverse complement strand
GCCGCGCTGGTCGAGTACCTCGAGACCGCCGCGTTGGAGGCATACCAGCAATGGGACGCCGACGCCGACCCGGAAGAACGGGATGCCCTAGCTGCGTTCGCCGCCCATGACGATAAGTCCTGGCCGCTGTCCGGGTGAGGCGGGGCAGCATCCTGCAGTACCTCGTTGGCAGTCACCGGCTGCGGGTCGTCGTCGTGACCGCGGACAGGTACAACCCGGCTCACGGTCTTGTGGCTCCGCTACGCGAACGCACCGCACCAGACCTCGCACCCGCGTTCCTCGTACCGCTGAGTCGACAGGACTGGCCGACTGCCGCGGTCATCGACCTCTCCCGGGTGCGGCCTCTCGACCCGGATTCGGTGGCTGGACCAGCCGGCCAGCTCACCCGCACAACCCTTAGCACTCTGGCGGCCGCAATCCGCGCGTACTTCGGCACCACGGACTGAGCGCCCTCGCCGTGGACGGCCTGGGAGCGATCCACCGCGGGAACCCTGTGGCGGGCGCATGGACCCACACCCTTGGGGTACGGGGTGCGGCATGAAGATGACTCCAGTTCGACTGCAGGCGTTCCTCAGCGGTGTGGATTATCCGGCGGACAAGAAGACACTGGTCGAAACTGCGCGTAAGCAGGGCGCCGACCAGGACGTGGTGCAAACCCTACAGAACCTGCCCCGCGACCAGTTCAACTCGGCGAACGACGTCAGTGAGGCGTTCGCTAAGCACTGACGTTCGGCCGCTCGTGATCACCTTCCGGGGTTGATCCAGGTCGGCGCCGCCCGGTGCTGGCTCCGCCGGGTAACGCGACCTTCGGTACCTGGCTGATGCGGTCGTCCTACACACCCGACCGTACGGTGACCCCGTGGGCTCCCTCGACCTCCCGTTCACGGTTGGCCGGCACCTGCGGCTGTTGCTCAGCGTCGACCGGGGAAGCGCCGTGCAGCGGGCGGTGCTCGACGCGCTCCGGCCGGGCGCCCGGGTCCTCGATGCCGGCGCCGGCACCGGCCTGCTGTCGTTCCTGGCGGTACGCGAGGGCGCGGCCGAGGTGGTGGCGGTGGACCGGGAGCACCTCGACCTGGCCGAGGCGCTCGCCGCGGAGAACGGCTGCGCCGGCCGGGTCCGGTTCGTCGCGGCCGATCTGGCCGCCGATCGGCTGCCTGATCTCGGCCCGCCGAGCCGGTTTGATGTGCTGCTCGCCTTCATTTACACCAACCACCCGCTGACCGACGATGGCCGGGCGCGCCTGGTCTTCGCGCTGCGCGACCGGTACTGCACCCCCGACGCGCGGATCGTGCCGAGCGGCATCCGGTACCGGGTGACCGGGTGCGACCGAACCGACTGGGACTACCACACCGAGCTGGCCGACCTGCACGCCTGCGCAGACGCGCTGTCCTCCTGCTACGGCCTGGGTTTCGCCGCGCTGCTCGACCGGGCCGAGGGTGAGCTGGCATTGACCCGGACCCGCCCGTTCGACCCGCTGGACGAGCAATGGCGGCCGGTCAGCGTCGCCAGCTCGCTGCGGTTCTCCCGGTCGGGCCTGCGCCTGCTGACCGAGCCGACCCCGTTCGGCGAGGTCGACTACCACGACGCCACCTGTGCCGCCCTGCCCGATGAGGTGCCGTTGACCGTGACCAGCCCGGGCCGGCTGTCGGGCGTGTTATGGACGCAGGACCTGCGGTACGCGGGCCGGGTGCTCTGGTCGACCGAGTCGTTCAGTCCGCTCGCCGAGCCGGTCGCGGTCGTCCCCGGCGACAAGCTGCTGCTGGACACCGGACCGGCCTGGCGGCGCAGCAACGTCGTACACCTCGGGCCCGGCCCCGTAGCGGGCCGATGACCACCCCGACGCGCATGGCGTCGCGCCGGCCGGCCGGAACCGCGCCGGATCCAGGCCCCTGGCACTTGGTGCAAGCACAGGCCCGGCGTACCCCGGGTGCGGTGGCGGTCACCGACCGTACGCGGCAACTGTCCTATATGGACCTCATCCGTCGGGCGACCGGGCTGGCCGGCCGGCTGGGCGCGGCCGGAGGCGGGCCGGGTTCGGTAGTGGCGGTACGGGTCGGGCGCGGGGTCGACCTCGTGGTGGCGGTACTGGCGGTCTGGCGTGCCGGTGCGGCGTACCTGGCCGTCGACCCGGGCACCCCGCCGGCCCGGGTGCGGTTCCTGCTCGACGACAGCGGCGCCGACGTCCTGCTGACCGACGACCCGTCCGCCGTACCGTGGGCCCGGGTGGTGACCGTCGCCGGGCCGCCGCCAGACCGGCCACCACCGGCCGACCTGCCGCCGATCGGCTTGCCGGCGGGCGGCCGGGAGCTGGCGTACCTGGCGTACACCTCCGGTTCGACCGGCCGACCCAAAGGGGTGCTCGTCGAGCACCGCTCCGTGACGAACGTGCTGCGGTCGATCAGCGGGCTGGTCGGCCTGCGGGCCAGCGACACGCTTGTGGCGGTGTCGGCACTG
>JAEHDK010000422.1 GCA_016880465.1 Micromonosporaceae bacterium | reverse complement strand
TGATCGATACCCCCTATTGGGAGGAGTCATCGATGGCCGAACCCAACTCAGAACCCGCCTTCCTGCGCACCCCCCGCACCCGCCGCGACCTGTTGCGGACCACCGGCGTGCTGGCCCTCGGTGCCGCGCTGACCGGCCCGCTCGCCGGGTGTGCGAGCGAGGAGGACGCCGGCCCGGCCGGTCCGCCCGCCCCCGCGACCGGCGCGCCGGTGGAGACGTTCAGCGAACCGACCAGGAAACTCTCCGGAGACCTGGCCATCCTGCTGTGGAGCCACTTCGTACCCAGCCACGACACCTGGTTCGACCGGTTCTGCACGGACTGGGGTAGCAAGGTGGGCGTCAACGTCAAGGTGGACCACATCGACCAGGCCCAGATCACCACCCGGATCGCGGCCGAGATCTCGGCCGGCCAGGGCCACGACCTGATCCAGTTCATCGCTCCGCTGTCCCAGTTCGAGCCGAGCGTGCTCGACATGAAGGATGTGACCGACGAGGCGACCAAGCGCTGGGGTACCCAGCTCGAGCTGTGCACGAAGTCCAGCTCCAACCCGAAGACCGGCAAGTTCTATGCGTACAGTCCGGGCTGGGTGCCGGACCCGGGCAACTACCGCAAGTCGCTCTGGGAGCCGGCCGGCTTCCCGAACGGGCCGACCACCTGGGACGACCTGCTCAAGGGCGGTGCCGAGATCAAGAAGTCCAAGGGCGTACAGATGGGCCTCGGCATGTCCCAGGAGATCGACTCGAACATGGTGCTCCGTGGCCTGATGTGGGCGCACGGGGCATCGATCCAGGACACCAACGAGAAGGTGGTGCTGAACTCGCCGGAGACCATCACCGCGGTCGAGTTCATGGCCAAGCTGTTCAAGGAGACGATGACCAACGAGGTGTTCTCCTGGAACGCCGCCAGCAACAACCAGGGCCTGGTGGCCGGCAAGATGTCGTACATCGTGAACTCGATCTCGGCCTGGCGTACGGCGCAGGGCACCAACGCGACCGTCGCCGACGACGTGTACTTCGTCCCCGCGCTGAAGGGTCCGAAGGCGCAGCTTGCCGCGCAGCACGTGCTCTACAACTGGATCGTCCCGAAGCACGCCCGCAACGCGGATGCGGCCAAGGAGTTCCTGCTGCACTACACGGCGAACTTCGCCGCGGCCACGTACGCGTCCAAGCTCTACGACTTCTGTGCCTACGCGAACCGGACCCCGAACCTGACCGGCTGGCTTGGTACCGACCCGTTCGGCGGCAAGCCCGCCGACAAGCTCAAGTTCCTGACCGAGTCGACGAAGTGGAGCGTGAACATCGGCTACCCCGGTCCGGCGAACACGGCCGAGGGCGAGGTGTTCAACACCTTCGTCATCCCCAACATGTTCGCCCGGGTGGCCCGCGGCGAGCAGAGCGCAAAGGACTCGGTGGCGGCCGCCGAGTCCCAGGTCAAGGCGGTCTTCGACAAGTGGCGCACGCAGGGTCTGGTAGGCGGCTGAATGGCTGTCGTCGAGGTCAAGAACCTCACCAAGACGTACGGCTCCCGGCCGGATCGCGGTGGCCGGGGACGGGCAGCGGGGTCGGTCCGGGCCATCGACGGGATCGACCTGGCGACCGAGGAGGGCGAGTACCTCGTCCTCCTCGGGCCGTCCGGCTGCGGCAAGACCACGCTGCTGCGTACCGTTGCCGGTTTGGAGACGCCGACCTCCGGTGACGTGCTGATCGACGGACACGTGGTGACCGGGCTGCCGCCCCGGGCCCGGCAGGTCGCGATGGTCTTCCAGAGCTACGCGCTGTATCCGCACAAGAGCGTGTACGGGAATATCGTCTTCCCGCTACGCGCGTCCAGGATGTCCCGCCCGGACCGCGACCGCCGGGCCCATTGGGCGGCGGGCCTGCTGGAGATCGAGCACCTGATGGCCCGCAAGCCGCGCCAGCTGTCCGGCGGCGAGCGGCAGCGCGTCGCGTTGGCCCGCGCGCTCGTCCGCGAGCCGCACGTGTTCCTGCTCGACGAGCCACTGTCCAACCTGGACGCCAAGTTGCGCGCCACCGCCCGGGACGAGCTCAAGCGGTTCCAGGCGGAGATCGGCACCACCACGATCTACGTGACGCACGACCAGGTCGAGGCGATGGGATTGGGGGACCGGATCGCGGTGCTCTCGCACGGCCGGGTGCGCCAGGTCGGGCCGCCGGTCGAGGTGTACGACCACCCGGCGGACACCTTCGTCGCCACCTTCATCGGCTCGCCGCCGATGAACCTGGTACCCAGGGACGGGGTTCTGGTCGGCTTCCGGCCTGAGCACCTGCTCCCGGCGGCGGCCTCGGAACCGGACGCGCTACCGGTCCGGCTGGCCGTGGACCGGGTCGAGTACCTGTCCGGAGACCGGCATGTCTACGGCACCGCCCTCGGCGTCGGGGAACAGACCCGGGTGGTCGCCCGGCTGCCCGCGACGGTCACGTCCCCGGTGACCGCCGGGGACGAGCAGGAGTTCGCCGTGTCCCGGGACCGGCTGCGGTTCTTCGCCGCCAGCTCGGGCGCACGGATGGACCGGGTGCCGCTATGACAACGGCGACTACCGGCCAGCCGGCGACCGTCGGCCGCCCGCCGACCACAATGGACAATGCCGCACCGCGCCAGCGGCTCGCCGATCGCGACAGCGCGCTCGCCTGGATCTTCCTGATGCCCAGCGTCGTCTACATCGTCGCGCTCGTCGCGGTGCCGTTCGTCCTCGCCATCGGCTTCGCGCTGTCCGACGTGACGGCCGGCGACCCGTCGTTCGACTGGGTGGGGACGCGCAACTTCAGGCGGGCCTTCGACGATCCGGTCTTCTGGCGCTCGCTCGGCAACACGTTCGTCTTCACCGCGGTCTCCATGGTGCTGATCGTCGTACTCGGGAAGGTGCTGGCGAACATCCTGATGGCGAAGGTCCGCGGCAAGTGGGTGATCCGGTTTCTGGTACTGCTGCCATGGACCACGCCGGTGTCGCTGTCCGCTATCGCCTGGCTGTGGATGCTCGACTCGATCTTCTCGCCGATCGACTGGCTGCTGCGCGAGATGGGGCTGCTCGGCTCGCCCGGTGCGCTGTTCGGGCCGAACAGCAACATGTACTGGCTGGGCGAGCCGGACCTGGCCATGGCCTCGGTGATCGCGGTACACGTGTGGCGGCTCACCCCGCTCGCCGCGGTGATCATGATGGCCGGTCTGGTCGCCATCCCGCGGGACCTCGACGAGGCGGCCCGGGTCGACGGCGCGGGGTACTGGCGGCGCATGTTCGAGATAACCGTTCCGCTGGTACTGCCGCTGGCGGCGGTGGCCGCGCTGTTCGGCGCCATCTTCACGTTCACCGACATGGCGGTCGTCGACGTGCTGACCAACGGCGGCCCGAACAACGCCACCCAGACGCTGACCAGCTGGGCGTTCTTCCGCGGGATCGACGGCGGCGACATCGGGCAGGGCGCCGCGGTCGCGCTGTTCCTGTTCCCGCTGCTGCTCGCCGCGGCGGTCGCCATCCTGCGCGCGGTACGCCGGATGGAGGTGCGATGAGTGCACTGACCCCGCCGCTGCCCGGCGTGGCCGAGGCCGCCCGGTTGCGCCGGACGTACGCGGCCCGGCACGTCGCCAGCCGCGTGGGTACCTACACCGCCGCGATCCTGGCCGCCTTCCTGTGTGCCGCGCCGTTCCTGTGGAGCATGGTCACCGCGTTCAAACAGAACCGGGACCTCTACAACCCGGCGAACAACCCGCTCACCTTCAGCCGACCGGCCACCCCCGACCACGTGACGTACCTGTTCACCGACACGTCGTTCCTGACGTTCGCCTGGAACACCCTGTGGGTGGGCGTCCTCGTGGTGGCCATCACGCTGCTGCTGGGGCTGCCGGCGGCGTACGCGCTGGCCCGGCTCGACCGGCCCTGGGCGGGCTGGTTCGGGGTCGCGATCTTCCTGGTCTATCTGGTACCGCCGAGCCTGTTGTTCCTGTCCCTGTCCCGGATCGTGGTGGCCTTCGGGCTGCAGGACTCGACCTGGTCGCTGGTGCTGATCTATCCGACGATCACCATCCCGGTCTCGATCTGGCTGCTCATCGGCTTCCTCAAGGGGGTGCCGCGAGACATCGAGGAGCAGGCGATGGTCGACGGGCACAGCCGGCTCGGCGCCTTCTGGCGGGCGGTGGTGCCGCTCGCCTTCCCCGGCGTGGTGGCCGTCGTGGTCTTCGCCTTCACCCTGACCGCCAGCGAGTTCATCTACGCGCTCTCGTTCGTGTCGCCCACCGCCGACAAGGTCATCTCCACCGGGGTACCCACCGAGCTGGTCCGCGGCGACGTCTTCTTCTGGCAGTCGTTGCAGGCCGCGACCGTGCTGGTCGCGGTGCCGATCGCGATCGTGTTCAACCTGTTCCTCGACCGGTTCATCGCCGGCTTCACCCAGGGGGCGGTGAAGGGTTGACCGGCTCCGGACGGCCGAGCCGGTGCGCTGTTAGGCTGGCCGGCGCCAAGCCGTACCCCTGTCGCCGGACGTGAGGCCCGCCGTGAAGATCGCCGTGACCGGCTCGATTGCCACCGACCACCTGATGCATTTCCCAGGGCGGTTCGCCGAGCAGTTGCTGCCGGACCAGCTGCACAAGGTGTCGCTGTCGTTCCTCGTCGATGACCTGGTGGTGCGCCGCGGCGGGATCGCGGCCAACATCGCGTTCGGGATGGCCCAGCTCGGGCTGCGCCCGACCCTGCTCGGTGCCGTCGGGTCCGACTTCGCCGACTACCGGTCCTGGCTCGAACGGCACGGGGTCGACTGCGACTCGGTCCATATCAGCGAGATGGCGCACACCGCCCGGTTCGTCTGCACCACCGACGAGGACATGTGCCAGATCGCCTCGTTCTACGCCGGCGCGATGAGCGAGGCCCGGCTGATCGAGCTGGCCCCGGTCGCGGACCGGCTCGGCGGACTCGACCTGGTGCTGGTGAGCCCCAACGACCCGGTGGCGATGTCCCGGCACACCGCCGAGTGCCGGGACCGGGGGTACGCGTTCGTCGCCGACCCGTCCCAGCAACTGGCCCGGATGACCGGCGAGGAGATCCGCGACCTGATCGACGGCGCGGCGTACCTGCTCACCAACGACTACGAGAAGGATCTGCTGGAGAGCAAGACCGGGCTGTCCGACCCCGAGGTCCTCGACCGGGTGGGCGTACGCATCACGACGCTGGGCAAGAACGGCGTGGCGGTGACCGGGCGCGGCATCGACCCGATCCACGTACCGGTCGCCAAGGAGATCCACGCGTACGACCCGACCGGCGTGGGTGACGGGTTCCGGGCCGGGCTCTTCGCCGGGCTGTCCTGGGGCCTGCCGCTGGAGCGGTCGGCCCAGGTCGGAGCGCTGCTTGCCACCATGGTGCTCGAGACGATCGGCACCCAGGAGTACGTGGTGCGGCCCGACGAGTTCGTGAAGCGGCTGGCCGAGTCGTACAGCGACGAGGCCGCCGCCGAGGTCCGGCCCTACCTGGCCAGCTGAACCCGCCTGGCGGGGGACCCGGCGGGGCGTCCGGTGCTCCATACTGTGCCCCCGGAACGGGTACAGGAGGTGCCGGAGTGCGCGAACGATCGACGCTGGCCGGCTGGCCTGTTGCCGGGCGGGGTGCCGCGGTGGGACTGCCGAGCGTCGCCGTCTTCTGGGCGTACCTGGTCGCGGCCTCGGCCACCGGGGGCATGGCGTACGTGCTCGGCGCTCCCGTCGCGCTGCTGATCGCGCTGGCCGGCGTACGGCTGGCCCGCCGGCTCGGCCTCGCCGAGCCCTGGCTCGTCGGGCTCGGTACGCCGGTCGTGGTGGCCTCCGCCGCGCTGCTCGGCACGCTCACCGGCGGCGGGATCAACGATGCCGGCGGGGGTTGGCGCGAGATGCTCGGTTGGGCGATCGTGGCCCTGCTCGGGTACCCGGCGGTGGCCGTGGTCAGCCAGGCGCTGCCGACCCGCCGCAAGGTCGCCGCCGCCGGCGCGGTCGCGGTCACATACGCGCTGATGATCGGTTACATCCAGCTCTCGCTGCCCGACTGGCGCTCGGCGTACTACCAGCGGCACGCGGTACCGATGGTCGTGGTCGAGGTCCCCGGGTTCGAGCTGACCTCCGCCCGGGCGTACGAGGCCGAGCTGGTCGTCTGGCTGCGCGGCCGGACCGGGCAGCGGTACGCGGGCAGCTACCTGCGCGCCGAGGTGCACCGCGGTGACCTGGGCCGGCCGGCCTGCGATGCCCCGGCCAGGCAGGTCACCGAGACCCGCTGGGTCTGCCCGTCCCGGCTGATCGTGGGTGCCGGAACCGGCACCTGGTTCCGGCTCGCCGAGCCCAACGGCGGCGAGGTGTTCAAGGAGGTGCTGGGCGGCATCGCCGAGCGCGCCCGGATGCGCCCGACCACCATCGCGGAGCTGGCCGCGCTGCCGATCGCCACCTACTGACCGCGCCACCTACGGACCGCGCCACCTACGGACCGCGCCACCTACGGACCGCGCCGGCTACTGACGGCGCCGCACGTCGTAGGTGTCCGGCTGCGGGCTGCCCACGAACGCCTGGTCGCGCATGCGGCACCAGGCCGCGATGTCGTTACCGGCGGCCGGGTCGTCGGCCAGCACTCGCAGGACCGCACCGACCGGCAGCTCCGGTAGCCGGCGGGCCAGCGCGATCACCGGCAGCGGGCACCGCTGCCCCCGGCAGTCGAGCGTCTCGGTCATGCCGCCGGTACGCCCGATTCGGCGCGCAGCTCGGCCACGATGCCGGGCAGCTCGGCGAGGAACCGGGCCACGTCGTCGTCCGTGACGTCACGGTGCAGCGACACCCGTACGTTGCCGTGCGACAGCACACCCATCGCCTCCAGCACATGGCTCGGCCGCAGCGTCGAGGACGTACACGACGACCCGGACGAGACCGCGAAGCCCCGCCGGTCGAGCGCGTGCAACAGGGCCTCGCCATCGACGTACAGGCAGGAGAACGTGACCAGATGGGGCAACCGGTCGGTGGGATCGCCGACCAGCTCGACGTCCGGTACGGTCGCCGCGACCCGGTCCCGGATCAGGTCCACGAGGCCGGCCAGCCGGGCCGCGTCCGCCTCGGCCGTCGCCCGTACCGCGCGCAGCGATGCGGCCGCGGCGACGATCGCCGGCAGGTTCTGCGCACCGTACTCGCGCTGGTTGTCCGGGTAGGGCGTCGCCCACCGGGTGCCCTTGCGCACGGCCAGCACCCCGACACCGGGCGGCCCACCCCACTTGTGCGCGCTCGCGCTGAGCACCGCCCACCCGCCCGGCACCGGCCCCCACGGCATCGACTGCGCGGCGTCCACGTACAGCGGCACGCCGGCCTCGGCCGCCGCTGCCGCCGCCGCCTCGACCGGCATGCGCGTGCCGACCTCGTGCGAGGCGCTGATCAGCGCGGCGAGCGCGACGCCCGGGGCGGTGACGGCCGCCCGCCACGCCGCCAGGTCGATCCGGCCGGATCGGTCCACCGGTACCGGCACCGCCGTGCCGGCGAACTGGGCGGCGGCGTGCAGCACGGCCGAGTGCTCGACCGCCGAGTGCACGACGGTGCCGGCCCGCCGGGTGCCGAGCAG
>JAEHDK010000421.1 GCA_016880465.1 Micromonosporaceae bacterium | reverse complement strand
CTGCTTGCTCCAGGCGTCCTGCTGCCCCGGCGAGAAGCCGAACGCCTTCGCGATGTCGCGCACCGCCGACCGGGGCCGGTACGAGATGACGTTGGCCACCTGGGCGGTGTGCTCCCGCCCGTACTTCTCGTAGACGTGCTGGATGACCTCCTCGCGGCGGTCCGACTCGATGTCGATGTCGATGTCCGGCGGGCCGTCCCGCTCCGGCGCGAGGAAGCGCTCGAAGAGCAGGTCGTGGGCGACCGCGTCGACGTTGGTGATGCCGAGCGCGTAACAGACCGCGGAGTTCGCCGCCGAACCGCGGCCCTGCGCGTAGATGCCGTTCCCCTTGCAGAACTGGACGATGTCGTAGACGACGAGGACGTACCCGGGGAAGTTCAACCGCTCGATCATGTTGAGCTCGTGGTGGATCTGGCGCATGGCCTTGGGATCGCCGTGGTACCGCTCGCGCGCGCCGTCCAGCGTGAGCTTGCGCAGCCAGGTCATCTCGGTGTACCCCGGCTCCGGGATCTCGTAGTCCGGCAGCTGGGGCGCGACGAGCTGCAGGTCGAAGGCCAGCTCGACGCCGAGCCGGGCGGCCCGGTCGACCGCGCCCGGGTACGCCGCGAACCGGGCCGCCATCTCCGCCCCGCTGCGCAGGTGGGCGGTGGCGGCCGGCGGCAGCCAACCGTCCATGTCGTCGAGGCTGCGCCGGGCCCGGACCGCCGCGAGCGCGGTGGCCAGCCGCTGCCGGTGCGGCACGTGGTAATGCGCGTTGACCGTCGCCACGGTGGGCAGGCCCCGTTCGGCCGCTAGTCCGGCGAGCGCGTCGTTGCGCTCGTCGTCGAGCGGGTCGCCGTGGCGGGTCAGCTCGACGACCACCCCGTCGGCCCCGAAGAGTGCGACGAGCCGGTCCAGTTCCCGCCGCGCCGCCGCCACGCTCTCGGCCAGCGCGGCCGGTACGTGTCCCTTGCGGCAGCCGGTGAGGACGAGAACCCGGTCACCCAGCGTGGCGGCGACCTCCTCCAGTACGCCGTAGTCCGGCTTGCCCTTCTCCCCGCCGCGCAGGTGCGCCTCGCTGATCGTCCGGGCCAGGCGCGCATACCCCTGCGGGCCGCGGGCCAGGGCGAGCAGGTGCCGGCCGACCGGGTCGGGTGCGCCGGTGCGGGTGGTGAGTTCGCGGGGACCGGGCAGGCCCAGGGTCAGCTCCGCGCCGAAGACCGTCGGCAGGCTCAGTTCCCGCGCGGCTTCGGAGAACCGGACCACGCCGTAGAACCCGTCGTGGTCGGTGATGGCGAGCGCGGCCAGGCCGAGGCGTGCCGCCTCCTCCGCCATCTCCTCGGGGTGGCTCGCCCCGTCGAGGAAGCTGAAGTTGGAGTGGCTGTGCAGCTCGGCGTAGGGCACCGTGTCCGCGCCGGGGGCGGGCAGCTCCGCTGGAGGCTCGTACCGCTGCCGCTTGCGGGTCCACGCGGGCGAGTCGCCGCCGTCCGCATCGATGGCCAACGGGTCGACCACAAGCTGCGGTCGGCCCGACAGCACACTCTCCACTGTGGACCACGGGACCGGCGGGTTGTTCCAGCCCATCAGTCGTCCCCGACGTGATCAGTCATAGACCGCCTCGATCGCCCACACGCCATCGCTTAGCGCCACGAGCAGCGCCCGGCCGTCCGCCAGGCACAGCTGGAAGCGCACCTGCCGGTGGGCTTCGGCCGGCGCCCACCAGCGCTCGTCGACCGGCCACGGTCCGGCCCAGCCGACCACCTCGCCGCCGCGCCCGGCCTGGTCGACCCGCGGTCCCCGGGTGGCGGCCAGGACGATGCGGGCGGGTGGCGCGCTGACCGCCAGCCGACCGGTGACGCTGACCGGCGCACCGTCGGCGGCGTAGACCACGGCCGGCAGCGGCTGGGGCAGTACGGTGGCCGGTGCCGGGGCGGGCAGCCGGCCGGGCCATGGCGGGGCCGGATCCCGGG
>JAEHDK010000420.1 GCA_016880465.1 Micromonosporaceae bacterium | reverse complement strand
GTCAACGGATATCGCCCCAAAAAAGGGGATCATGTTCTCGGCAGCCGTGCACCGGCCGAGCTGTTGCATCGGCGGCACAGCAGCCCGTCGGCTATGACGCCGCCGCGGCTGCGTGGGGTGGAGTGCTCGGCTGTTGCCGGGTTGTTCGCGGTGTAGGGCTGGCCGCACCGTGGGCAGATACCGGTGCGGTCGGTGGTCAGCAAGTGGCGACGTTGGCCTTGGTGTGTTGCCCCTAGCCCACGTTCGGTGGTGGTGCCTCGTCTGGCGTACCGCTGGTTGTCGTGGGCCACACGGTGGGCCTCGCAACGGGAGCCCTGGCTGGGTGCGCCGCAGTCGAGGCAGGGACGCAGCGGCATCAGGCACCAGCCCCGATGAGGACGATGTCGTAGGTCACCGACGTCGACCCTGCGCTGTTGGTCATCTTCAGTAGGTCGCCTGTGCCTGCGGTGACGGCGTAGGCGGTGGAGTCCGGTGCGGCCAGCAGCAGAAGACCGCCGGGGCGGACGTTGAGGATGTCGGACGAGTTGGCCACCCAGTTGACGAATGCGTTGGCGGCGGCCCCGCCGACCTGGACCAGGTTCGTGTTTCCGCTGGCTGCGTAGACGGCTAGCAGTTTGATGCGGGCGAAGGTGATGGTGGCGCCGAACGGGTCGGTCAGTCCGCCGGCCAGGTCGAGGGATTCGGTGGCGCTGGCGCCGAGGGTGCGCTGGTCGTGGAACAGCCGGTCGGCCTGGTTGGCCCCGGTGCCGGTGGCCCACTGGAACAGCTTCGGGTAGTTGAGTTCCGCCACGCCGGTGGCAAGGTCCAGCGGGTTGGTCAGGCCGGCGACGATGCCGATCGGGATCCGGGTGGTGAGGGCCATCGTTCACCCCCGGACAGCGGAACAGGCTTTGGGTGTCTACAGCGCCGGGAGTATGGCGGCGGTGAACAGCCACACCGCCAGGCCGAGCCAGCCCAACTGCACACGGGAGCCGACACCCACCGCGGCGCAGACCAGCAGGGCCAGGGCGACGATGTACAGCACCAGGGACATGGTCACCACCCGGAACACGAATAAACCCCGCACCGTTTCCGGGCAGGGTTCACTTGCCGCAATCTTCGCCGACCGGGCCAACAACGTCAAGCCGGCACGCCGTCGGTGACCTGCCGGATGTAGTCGGCTAGCAGGCCGATGGTGTCGTGGTCCCACGTGGCGCCGCACACTGGGGTGCCGTCGGGGTGTTGGGCGGGGTTGCGGCAGAACGCCCGCTTCGCTGCCAGGAGGATGCGCAGGGTGCCGGTTTGGCCGCATTCGACAACCGGGCAGGGGACGCCTTTCGGGGCGAACACGGTTTCCCATCCGGTCATGACTTCGCACCAGGAACGCCAGCGGCGTAGGTCTGCGCGCAACTGGTGGGCGGTGTCCGAGTCGACGGTGGGGACTTTGCCGACGAGGGCGCGGATGTCCTGTTCGATGCTGTCGCGCTGCCGGACGCGCAGCTGCCAGCACCACTTCGCGACGGCGATGGTGATGACGGTGTGCAACGACAGGGCCTCCAGGGCGAGGGGCGGACGGGATGCTGGGGCGGTGTGGCCGCCGTCCAGGGCGGTCTGCCGGAACACCGACTCGTACAGCTGGTGGATCAGCCCGTCCTGCACTGTCACATGCCGGCCCACTTTGCGGTGCCGGTTGGCGTCCCAGTAGTCGAAGCGTTCGGTGTGCTGGTGCGGGTCGCACAACACCTCCGCAAGGTCCGCGATGTCGGCCAGCACGTTCACGTCGTCGCCCTTCGCCAGAGCCGGTCCATCACCTGGCCGGCCAGGCGTTGCAGCTCGGCCGGGCTCTCCGGCTCCGCGGCGGTTGACTTGGTGCCGTCCCACGAGAAACAGCCCGGCGTTGGACACAGGACGTGACCGCCCGGGACGTACTGCGGTGCGGTGTCGGCCATGGATGTGATCTCGCACCAGTCCACGTCCGCTACGGCGCCGCAACGCCAGCAGCGGATCTCCGGCGTGAACGCGCGCAGCAGGTTCCGTCTCGTCTCGAAGTTGAGGAACCTTAGGCCCACCGGCGGTTCACGGCGACGGCGGATCGGGCCGCTCATTCGGTGGCCCCTTCGAAGCGCTCCCACTCGGCCATGTACTCGTCGGCCGTCTCGATGCCCCACCGGCAGAACTCGCGCATCCGGTCCGGGTGCAGGTACACCCGACCTAGCGGGCTGCCGTCGCATTTGTCGACAATCTCCAGCACCATCTGCGGTCGGACACCCGTGCCCGGTTGGACCGTCAACCACCTGGGCCGGGCATGACCCGTCGTCGCGTAGTGGTTCACCACCTTCGAAGACAGCCAGTGACGCACGCTCATGGTGTCGTCTCCTCGGGCAGACCGGCGCGTGCAACCAAATCACGCCGGGCCGCCGCCGCAATCCGCTCATTCTGCCGCTCCAACATGTCCCGCCACTTCCGCATCTCGCCGTCAGCCTTATCAGCAGCCGCCAACAGCGCCGCCGCGGCTTCCCTGGCCAGCGCCGGGTTCAACGTCACCGTGCAGCCGTGGTCTCGGTCACCGATATCCAGTTCCACGGTTGCGGCCCGGCCCATCGGGGTCCACAGGCGCACCGATACGTGCTTGTCCAACCGTTCGCCGCCGCCCGTCCAATACCCGCCGTCGTAGGTCGGGCCGCTGTCCGAACGGGCGCCGTGAAGCCCCGCCGCTCTCCAGGGCAGAACGCAAGGCTCATCCGTCATGGTGTCGTCTCCTCGGTGTCGATACCCAGCCCAAACGCAAGATCACGGAGCGTGGGACATGGGCCGCGGTCGCTGCACGTGTGGCAGGCGATCGGGTGATCCACCAGCCCATGCCGACCGTCACACGGCGTGTGGCGGGCTAGGACTCTTCGGTAGCCCTCTACCTGACGCAGAGTGGAAGCAGGATCATGCGCAGCGATGTGCTCGGCGTTGCCACTAAGGATGCTGGCGGTCACGTGGCCGACCTCGAAACTGATCGACACGACCCGGCACCCGAATGCGTCCGGTTCCTTGGCGTGCCATGTGGCGCTCTCGGCCGCTCGTGCTAGCCGTTCCCATTCGTCCAGTCGGGAACGGATAGCCACCAGAAGTTGATCAGGGGTCATGGCGGTCCTCTCCGGTAGAGATCGGATAGCTGCGGATCTCCAGCCATGCCCGGCTACGCGCCGCGTCCAGCCCGCGCAGGCGGCGGTCGAGTTGCGCCGCACGCTGCTTGCTCAGCCCGCCGAACCGGGTCGCCGTGAGTCCGCTCGGTATCGGTGTCACGAAACGGTCAAGATCCATCGCCGCCGCGACCAGCTCGACGTCGGCGTCGGTGTACAGCACGGGATCAGAGCTCATCGGGATAGGGGTCAGCCACGGTGTCTCCTCATGACGTTGTTCCCTGTACCTCGCGGCGGTACCGGGCCATGACCCGGACAACGTCGGGATGCTCCGCCAGGTCGACACCCAACTCGGGCTCCCAGCCGACCACCATTCGCGAAAGTACGTCAGCAAGATCCTCAACTAGTGGCTTCTCGTCGGTTCGGCTCAGTTTTGAGAAGTCAGCGGACATGACTCGGGTCCTCTCCGACGCAGTGCATGCACTGTTGCCCGGGCATGCCTTCGGTCTCCCCGGAACACATGCAGCACCACCAGTCGATCATTCCTTCGGGGTGCCAACAGTGGTTGGTGCGCTTGCGGCAGTCCCGCTCGATCTGGCGGCGAAGTAGCCAGCCGGTCGGGCGCAGCGGCCGGGCGACATGCCAGAGCTTCGTGCCGGGGACGTTGGCCATCGTCGAGTGGTGGTCAGCCACGGTGTCTCCTTCTGGTGCGACGGTGGTACGCGATGCGGATCATCCCCAGTAGGAGCAGAGCAACCACCCAGGCTTGGACTGTTTGGGTGTGATGCCCAGGACCTGGAGCGCGGCGGCGAGCTTCTCGTCCCAGCGCAGCTCGATGACATCACGAGCGAGCGCAGCAAGGTCAAGGTTCTCTATGTAGCCGCGCGCGACGGTGACCCGCTTCGCCGCGATCACGTAGAGCGGGTAATCCCCGGAGCAGTAGGTGTCGAACTCAACACCGACACGCGTTTCCGCCTCGGCCTTGCGGTCAAAGTAGCCGGGTGCATGCCAGTCGGTCTCGGTGAAACCGGCGCCGGCGAGCAGGCGGTCCGTGGCGGTCTCTATGAAGTCGGCGTCCTCGGCTTCCGGGTCGAACCAGTCGAGTTGGAGCGCGCCGTCCTCGTCGAGCTGCTCCACCCTCCACTCTTCCTCTCCGCCGAGGTCGTAGCCGTAGGCGAGGATCGCGTCCGTTGATGTGCTCACTTGCTTCTCCTCCGTTTGATGCGTCGGTGGTACTCCGAATGCATACGGCGCAGACGGTCGGATTGACGGTTTCGCGCAGCCAGGATCCCGTCGACCCAGACGGCCGCGTAGTCATAGACCTCGCCGATGGTCAGCTGCGATTCAGTCATAGGAGGCCGCCTCCCGTTCTTCACGTAGCCGCCGCGCCAGAGCCCGAGCCGCGTCGTCCGGTACCAACCAGCAGCCGCATGGGTAAACCGCGACGATGTGCGGGGACCGCGCCGGCACACCGCGCAGCGAATCCACTGGTCGGTCGCAGCCAGGGCAGCGTACGGCCGACTCTCGCTTAGACGCGGTCCGCCGCTGTCGCCACCGCATGGCGTCTCCGGATGTTTCCGGGGCCTCGGTGCCGTGATCTATAAGCTCACTGACGGTCACCGGACGGCCTTCCCGTATTCGTACAACTCGTCCGGATGGCGCACCCGCATGTGGGACAGCGCCTTCGCCGGCGGCACCCGGACGCCGCACAACCGGCAGCACGTACGCTCAGCCATCCGGGTTCTCCTCTACTACAGGCTCAGCCGGACCGGTGTACGTGATCACCGTGCGTTTGACCAGCCGCCAGCCCGGTCGGGGCCGCGTCTCGTACCACTGCCGCAACGCCTCTTCGCACGTCGCGATATTCCAGTGCTCCGCGCAGCCAGCATGATCGGCGCCCCACTCAACGCGTACCTCGCAACCGTCGAGCAGGGCAGCGGCCGCGGCCCGGGCTTGCCGCCGGTACATGTCCCGGACGTGATTCCACCGCTCAACCGACAGCGCCGCGTTGGTGAAGATGTTGTCGTCGGCGCTTTCAGCGATCGCTTGCGCCATGCGCTCTAGGAGAGCGGCAGGAAGCTCAACCACGGCACGCTCCGATGATCATCGGGTACCGTCCCAGGGTTCTTCCACCGACGCACGCCCGATCTCCCATACCGGCTCCGGGAACTCCAGCCAATGCCTCACCCCGTAGACCGGACCGCCGAACCGGTCCGCCGACGGCTCCCAGCAGTCATCCGGGAAGCCCATCCGCTTCAGCGGCCAACCGGACACAACCGCGCCGTCCCAGATGAACGCGACCCGGCCCGTCAGCGCGTCGTTGTCCATGTCCGGCAGCCCGTCCTCGGTGATCGAGTGGACCTTCACGACGATCTCAGCCATCGGTTGGTATCTCCTCTCCGGCCGGCGCGGTGAGTTCCACGACAGCGCCGGGACGCCCCCACAGGAACGACAGGCCCCGTCCGCGCACGTACAGCGCCACGCCGATCACGACCCCTGGGTAGCGGTTCAGCACGAAGCCGGTCAACGGACGCGCGGCGCGCACGCGCGCACCAAACGCAGCGGACCCCACGCCAGCCGGTGCCGATAGTGGTACGGCTTGCCGCGGAAGTGCGGCTGTCCATCGTGCGCGTGGTAGGCGATCTCGTCGCAGCAACGGCTGATCATTCCGGTGTCTCCTCTCCGCGCGGCACGTACCGGTCGAACAGCCACCCGGCCACCCGCGCCTGCGCAGCCACGTCGAGCCTGTCCATGGCGACGACGATGCGGCGCATGGCGTCGACGATGCGGCGCATGGCGTTGATCTCGTCGGCGACGGCGGTCGCGTTGATCTCGCTCTTCATGATCATCCTTTCGGTGCGTTCTTGATCTGAGATAACACCCGTCACTAGCCGGCGGGTTCGACGTTGCGAGCGGCTGCGGTGACGTTGCAACGCGTATGGGCCAATCCGAGATAAACGGTGTCGCTGCCGTCCCGGTGATCAAGATGGATGTTGCGCGCCAACCACCCATGTGGGAACTGGTAGACGCCGGGTCGTACTTCGTACTCCGGTGGCAGCAGAACCAAACCGCACCGAGTGCACCGCTGGCCGGGGCTGATGTTGTTCAACGCTTGCTTACGCTGCCACCGATGCCGCCGGCCGTAGCGCGTCTGATCGTTGGCCCAACTCACGAGTTGTAGCCGTCTTGTTCGACGTTGCGAGCGACGGCACGTAGCACCGCGCACACGTTGTCCCGCGTCTCCGGATCCACTTGATCAGCTTCGGCGCGCAGCTCGGCGGCCACCGTGCTGCGGATGAACCGGTGCAACTCGTTGAGCGCTTCGAGCACTTGGGCGTAGTTCCGTTCGGTCATGTCCGTCCCTTCGGCTTGGCCATGTGCAGTTTGTTGATCCGCAGCAGGCCGCAGCGGCGGCAGGACTGGCCGGTGCCGTCGTCGGCGAAAGCATGCGGCGCGGGTTCGGTCGGCGAAGCGCCACCACCCCTCCCGAGCCCCCCCGTAGGGGGGGCGAGGGGGCTCGGGGGTTCAACCAAACGCGAAGCATCTTGCTTCAGTTTTGGTGGCGATTTGCTTCGTGTAGCCCGGCGGGACACACCAGACGCGACCCCACCAACCGCGCCGGCCTTCCGACGGGTCTCCTTCTTCGCCAGCTTCTTCTCCCGACTGTCCTGCCAGTCGAGGTAGTCGTGGATCAGCCAACCCACGTCAACGACGTCCCAGACCCCCCGAGCAACACACTCGGCTACGTACTGCTCCGGCCGCCGGAACCGGCTCACGATGCCGAGGTCCTCGGCGCGGATGAACCCGTCGGTCAGGTTCCTATCGCACCAGAAGATCGCCTCGACATGGAGCCGGAACGCGGCGTCGGACAGCCCGCTCACCTTGCGGCTGATCGGGAACTGGTCGTCGAACTTGAGCACTCTAGAACTCGCCCTCCTTCGTTGCGTCCTTCGGGAGGGATTCCAACCAAGCCACGGCCACCGCCGCGGTCTGGACCAACTCGTCGAGCAGCAACGCGCTGTTCTTATCGAGGACGGCGCGAGCGACCTCGCCGCACTCCTCGGCAAGCACCACCGCCTTGACGATCGGAGCAACCCCGCTCGAGGAGCAGTCACCATGGCCCCAGTCGTGATCCCGGTTCCAGATGGAGCCCTGGCGAACACGTTCAGCGTCCACCAGGGCGTACACCTGATCCCGAGTCACGGAACCACGTCAAACAGCGCACCATCGTCCACCGGCGACGCTGCCGCGTCGGCTAGGTTCTTGATGGCCTGTCGGTAGTAGCTGGGCTTGAGCTCGACACCGATCCCGAAGCGGCCAGTCCGCACCGCCCCATACACCTCTGAGCCGACACCCATGAACGGAGTGAGTACCCGCTCGCCGACGTTGGACCACAACGTGAGGCACCGGTCGACCACGTCGAGCTGCAGCGGATGAACGTGCTTCTCGTCCTCGTCGTCGCGGGCTTCCTTGAACGGCAGTACCCGGTCGATACGAACGTCGTCCCAGAAGGCCGACGCGTATTGTCTCCACACCCACTGCGAGTAGCGGTTCTCCCGCTGGTTACCTTCCCATTCTCGGTAGGACAGAACATCGGCGGGAGGTGTGCGCTCCCCGGCGTACTCGGTCAGTCCCTGCGGATGCGCGATGGGCACAGGGTTGTCGCCGTTGCGGCGGAACGTGAGTAGGTAGTCGGCCGACGCCACGGTGCACCGCGACGAGTCATCCACTACCGTTTTGTGGGCAAGATCCTTACGCATGGTCCGGTTGCGGACGCCGAGCGGCTCTTTCCACACGTGGTAGCGCGCGATATAGGCGAACCCGATGCGTTGGTGCAGCCGGATGATGTCGCCCGGCAAATCCGTGAGGGCGTCACGGCCAGAGTTCCCGGTCGGGACGTCGGTGCAGTGCACGGCAGTGATTCGACCGGGCATCGTCAGTCGGTGTATTTCTTGGATGATGTATCCGTAGTGTTCTAGAAACTCGGCGTAGTCACGGGTATTCGACAGATCGCGTTCACTTGAGGTGTAGTGGTAAAGACCCGCGAACGGCGGAGAGTACAGCGACAGGTGGATAGATCCATCAGGGAGGTCGGGTAGGACCTCCATGCAGTCGCCAAGGTAGGCGGCATACCGATCGGTGATCTGTTGGTCTAGCACCCGGCCCATGGCGGGACCTCCACTGTCTTGTCGTAGGTGTCTCCCTGGATATGCAGGGCGTTCCGCATGTGGGCGGTGAGTGCGTCGAACATCCGGTCGGCCTGACCTGCCTTGCGCTCCAGGTTCTTGAACACGTTCGCGCCGCCCTCAGTAGTAACGACGTCGACAACAACAGGACTGGCCTGTCCGAACCGCCAACTGCGTCGGACCGCTTGGTAGTACTGCTCATAGCTGTGTGACGGGAAGTAGCTCATCCGATGGCAGTGCTGCCAGTTCAACCCCCACGCTCCGATCACCGGCTTCGTAACCAGCACACGGACCTCACCTCGACCGAACGCGAGCAGCTTCTCCTCCTTGGCGTCCGCCATATCTGACCCGCTGACTTCTACTGCCCCGTCTAGTAGGTTGGTTAGCAAAGTCCCCTCAGCGTTGAGCTGGCACCACGCCACAGCCGACGCCGCATCGGAAAGCAACCTTGCGGCGGTCTCGCACCGTTCGGTGATGGTCCGCCGAGCCTCGGCCCGTTCCTCGTGGAGTCCTGATGCGGGTATGTCGAACAGGGTGTCGTCACGTGCGGTGCGGGCCTCCACGATGTGTCGCCGATGGTCAAGCGGTGGAAGGTTGAAGCCGTCATCGTCGAACCCTAGGTCCGACGGCTTGCGAATGGCGCGAGCCCAGGACGCAACCCAACGCCAGAACGGATCCTCGGCGTGCCCCTTGAACCGCCACTGCTGCCCCTCCCACATCCGAGGGGCAGCCCGTCCCCTCCACCGGCCCTTCGTGTCAGCCGTACGCTGCTGGTTCACGAAGAACCGGGCGAGCATATCCATGTGCCCTAGGTAGCCAAGGGCTTCGCTCGAGGTCCCCAACTCGATGTAATCGTTAGGTGCCGCGGTGGCGGTACACAGCAGCCGGTAGCGATGTGTACGCAAAAACTCGGTGACGATCGCCCGCCGCTTGCCATCGAACGCCTTGATTGCACTGGACTCGTCACAGACCACCCCGCCGAAGTCATCCGTTTCGAACCGTTCCAGCCGCTCATAGTTGGTAACCGTGATGCCCGCCGGGCGACTCCCATCGCGGGAGATCCCGGCGCTGACGCCAAACTTCGCGGCCTCGACCTCGGTCTGAAATGACACCGCCAACGGCGTCACGATCAACACCGGCTTGCCGGTTCGGCGCCGGACGTTCTCTGCCCAGACCAGTTGCATCGGGGTCTTACCGAGCCCGCAGTCGGCGAAGATGGCGGCGCGGCCCATGTGGACCGCCCACTCGACCAACGAACGTTGGAATGGGAACAGAAAATCAGGCAGCCAAGTAGCGGCAAACCCGTTCCCCTCGTTCCATTGGGCTTTTCTGGTCAGAAAGTTGCTGTAGTTCACCTAGATCACCCGGCCTTGAGCGCGGCCAGGTGGTGCCGAACATGGGCGGAGTGCTCGCTCAGCCGCCGCTGAAAGGAAGAATCAGCACGACGGCTCTCGATGTGCTCGGCGATGGCTGTGCGTATGGCCTCAGTCATACTGACGCCATCAACGGCGGCGACCATCTCCAGCAACTCGCATTGATCTTCGGGTAAACGCAACGTCATGGCCCGGTGTGTAGATGTCATGGCACCAACCTACCGAGGTGCACGGGACCTGTCGGACCGACACGCCGCCACCGCGGGGTTGGGGCCTTCACGCCACTGCCCCGTACCGTTCGGCGATCACCGGCAAAGCCAGCTCGCGGCCCAAAATCCGTTCCGCGGTGCGTACCCGCTCTTCCCGGTGCCACCAGGCCAGCAGTTCGGACGGCCGGGAATCGTACGGGACCAGCGCCGCCAGCATGATCGCCAAGTCGCGGTATGCGCTTGGCGGGTCGGGTGTGTCGGCGACCATGGCCCGCAGCCAGGCCGCGTTCGCGTCGGCCGGATACTCGCGAACCCGGCCGGACAGTTCCAGCGCCAGCCGCACCAGCCAGTCGGCGTAGTCGTCCCGGTCGGTCACCGCGGGTCCGCCTCCTCTCGGCGTGGCAGACACCGGAGCTGGTCCACCGCAGCCTTCGCCTTCCGGCACACGTGGCACCGGCAGTGCGCGTCCTGGTAGCCGGCGTAGCCGTGCGTCGGGATCGGCGCCACGAACCGGCCGCCGCCCGCCTCAACCTTGCGCCGTGCCGCACTCGCTGTCGCGCGCCGCTCCCGCATGTAGGCGGCCTTCGCGTCGCTGCATACGTCGCAGCGGCAGCCGTTGGCGTAGCCGCTGTAGCCGTGGCGGGTCACGTCGCCACCGCTTTCAACGCCGCCGCCCGGTTCCGGACCCGGATTTCCCGGCGCCGTTCCTCCTCCGACATGCCGCCCCACACCCCGAACTCCTGCCCCGTCGTAAGGGCGTAGTCGGCGCACTGCCGGCGCACCGGGCAGCGGGCGCACACCGACTTCGCCAGATCGGCGAGGGCGGACGCGTGCGGGAAGAACAGTTCCGGGTCGTAGCCGCGGCACAGAGCACGCTCGGCCCAGTGGCTGCGGTCCGACGCCAGTACCGGCAGGGGGCGGCGGTACCCGACCTTGACCGTCACGACTTCACCGCGCCCGGCCGGTACGCCATACACGGACAGGTGGACTGGCAGTAGCCGCGCTGGTCTTCTTCGGTGCGCGGCAGGTGCAGACGCCACGGATGTCCGCATTCGCAGTCCGGCTTGGCCGCGAACTTTCGGGTGCCGAGTACCTGCCGGTCTAGTGGGCTACGACGACGTGGCGTCATGTGCCGACCTTCGGGTCCATTGTTGGCGACTGCCGTTCCGGGTGGGCCGGATCGACCCAATGGAACTCGCCGTGCTCCCCGACCGGTCGGTGATGGCCGCAGTGGGCGCAGTACGTGCCCCCGTAGAACGACGGATCACGTGCATACGTCTCGGCGATCACGCGACCCATCGTGGTGACCCGGCCACAGGTGGTGTGCCAGTACGAACCGCGCACCGGCCGGACGAAACCCTTCGCCCGTTCGTCTTCGGAAAGCACCAGGTACGCCTCGGCTTGCTCCCGGTACGGGCCGTCGGCTGGATCCGGTCCATGGGTGAGGCGCGGGTCGTTCGGGTCGGTGGTGGCGGTCATCAGGTGCCTCCCTTGGCTGCGGTTCGCACCGCGAGATCAGTCATGTCGGCCACGAGTGCGGACAGGCGCGTCATGTCGTCGGCGTCGCCGGCATAAAGCCACCTCGACAGCGGATCGCCGTATATGGTCCGGCCGGTGAAGATGACCGCCGGACGAATGACACCCGCCGCCGGTACGGTCGCGGCTTGCACCACAACTTGGGCCAGCAGTTGATCGCCCGCGTCAAGCCCTAAGTCGGCGACGGGAATCGGGTCCGGGAACTCGATGGTCGGCATGTTGAACGACATCCCCCGCGCCACCAGCGCATCCAAGACTCTCTTCGCTGGTTCGCACAGGTACCGGACGCCGTGCCGACTGACGCAGTAGCGGCACTGCTGAACCGGCTCCTGCCGGTCTAGTGGGCTACGACGACGTGGGGGCATCAGTCGGCCGCCTTCCCGTCCTCGGTGCGGGGCTGCGGCTGGCCGTCCCCGTCGAGCGCGCGGCGCGCCGCTTCCCACGCAGCCGCGAAGTCCCGGTCCAGATCGCCGCGGGTCCACCGCCGGGGTCGGCAACCTTCCGGCAATGGCAGCGGTTGGCGCTTCGTCCACGCCACGGCCCACGTGCAGCACCGGATGTCCGCCCATGAACCGTCGCGCGCCACTCGGGTCACCTCGATGTACACCGGCTTCTCCGGTTCGTCGTCGTGGCGCCACACGAACTGGTCGCCGCGCTTCAGGTGGTCGGGCATCAGTCGGCCGCCTTCCCGTCCTCGGTGAACACCTCGGCGGTGGCATCGGCCACGCACTCATGCGGATGTGCGTTCTCGACTTCCTTGCCGCATCGCCAGCACGGACACTCGCTCAGGTCGTAGTCGCTGCCCGACCCATACCAATGGCAGGCGCCATCCTTCGCGCGGGCCATCTCGCAGAGCGCGGCGGAGCAGCATGGGCAGTCCGGGCAGGCTGGGCTCTCCGGGCAGAACCAGGTGTGGTGATCCCCGACGGGAGTTCCATGCGCGAAGTGTTCGCGTGTGGTCGGCTCCTCCATCAGTCGGCCGCCTTCCCGTCCTCGGTGCGGGGCTGCGGCTGGCCGTCCCCGTCGAGCGCTCGGCGCGCCGCATCCCACGCAGCCGGCTTGCGCCGCTCATAGTCGGCGTCGCGCGGGCCGTCCTTCAGCGCGACCAGCTCACGCAGCGCGGCGCGTAGCCGCTCTACCTCGGCCCGATACTCGTCTCGTTCGCGTGCCAGCGCGTCGATTGCCGAGCCGCACTGTCCGACATAGTCGGCGGCCTGCAGCGCCGCTTCATACGCCTTGGCTGCACAGGTGTGCGCGATGATCCGCTCGGGGTCTAGGGGTGTGGACGGCTCAGATGTCGTCATCGTCGTCGTCCTCGTCGTATCCGTCGTTGTAGTCCGGCACGCTTGGTGTGGCCTCCAGCTCCCACCGCTGCACCGGAGCCGGCCGGCACTGCGCCGCCACTGCGCAGGCGATCGACTCCGTCGTCGGCGTCATCCGGTACAGCGCCGACGGGTTGATGATCTGGGTGACCGGGCTATGCCCTTCGGTCGCCGGGATATCCAGCTGGATGTGGCCAGCCGGGAACCGGGCCTCTGTGACGCGTCCAGCGAACCGCTGGTGCCCGAACAACTCGACGATCGCCCACTGATCGAACGATTCGGCCGGTAGGGGTGTGGACGGCTCAGCCATGCTGTACCTCCAGGATCTTGCGCAGACCACGGAATGGTCGTACGACTCGGCTACTGTCGCCGCGCTCTATCAGCACGTTCCGCGGGCCGCCACCGGGACCCCAGCCGATGAGGACCGTCACGCGCCTACCGCGTTCGAGATAGGTCTTGCCGGCCACGGTCACGGCGCACCACCCGCCCGCATCATCGTCTGACCCCAGTGGGTATAGCCGCATTTGTGCTGCGCGCCCAACTGGAGATGGCCTACTTCCAACTCGCAATCCAGTCTCTCGCCGGGTACGTCAAGGACCGCGAGGCACAGCTTCGCTACGTCGACCAGATACGGCGGGAACGGGCGGTGGCGGCGACGGTCACCGGGGATTCATGCTGGCACCTCCGTCTGTTCGTAGAACGGCACCGTCCGGATATCCGCGGCCTCGGCAAGCTCCATGCACTGGGTGGTGCCGTGCGACCAATGCGGCCGCGGTTCGGTGCACTTCGCCGACTCGCACGGGGCCAGAAACGCGAGGCACACGTCGGCGCCGCGGCTGGTCATCGCCAGGTTGCGGATGTACCCGGCCCGCCGGCCGTGCTTCGCCCAGTCGGCGTGGTGCGCCTCGGACCGCACCGGCAGCGGATGCGGACCTTTCAGCCGCACCCACGACTCGGCGTACGCGTCCACCCCGCGGGCGGCGCCGTGCACGACAACCATCTCCGTCTCACCGACGGCGACGTATTCCTTCGCGAGGGCGTCGAGGACGGCCCACACGGCGGTGTGGTGCCGCCAGTTCCGGGAGCCGGTACAGAGCACTCTCATGCCGCCACCGCCGGTGGTTGCAGCGACACGGTGCCGTCGTCGGCGAGCCAGCAGCGTCCGTGCACCGCATGCTCAATCGACCGCAGCGACGGCGTCACGGCGCGGTGTACCAGCAGCCCGGACGCCAACGACTGGGTGCGCCGCGACTCGACATGCCCGTGGCACAACACAGTGCCGGTGCCGTGGAGCAGTACCAGGTTTCCGGGTGCGTGGGTTTCGGGTCGGCGGTCGCCGCCCATCCCCGCGGGCCGCCGGTGGTGCACGGAGAAGTCGAGGCTGCGCCGGCCGTACACTTCCATGCCGCACAGCGCGCACCGGCCGTGGTCCCGGGCGTAGACCAGCTCGACGGTCGCCAACGTCGGACGCATCACGCCACCGCCCGTCCGCGCACGATCGCGATCCGTCGGCGTATCTCGGCCGGCGTCCACGTCTCCACGTGCACAGCCCACTCCCGGCCGCAGTTCGGGCAGCGCTCCACGTGATCCACCACGCAGCCGTACGGGCCGGGTTCGTCCCGCGGGCCGATGTCCTCCACCATGTCCACGTCGCAGCGACGGCAGATCACGACGCTGTCTCCAGTTCGGCCAGCCGGGCGGCGGCCAACTCGGCGAGCTTGCGGTACTGCATCGGGTTGATCTCCCGCGCAGACCGGGCCGCCTTCACCCGCTTACCGATCTCAGGGATCTCCGACGCCGCAGCGGTGCCGGTCTCCTGGGCGAACGCGGCGAACGCGGCGGCCTGGTCCGGCTGCGCCGGCTGGGCCGACTCCCATTCGGCGTCGCGTCCCGCCTGCCGGTTACGTACCTCGTCCTGCGACGCCACACCCTTACGGGTGTCCGCCGCCAACGCCGCCACGATCGCCCGGCCCCACGCCGACGTTTCCGCCACCATCACTTCGGAGTCTTTGGTGTACGGCGTCTTGCCGGGCAGCGGTTCCCACGCCACCCCGATCCCCGGCCGCGCATCCTCCTGGCTTCGGTAGGCGGCGGCGGCGTACACCAGGAACGTCTTGCCGGCCACGTCGATGATCGAGAACGGGTGCAGCGGGTCCACCGGCTGCAACGAACCGTCCGGATGCTTGGCCCTGAACTCGGCGATCCGGGAGGCGACGTCGTTGTAGGAGTCCAGCCCGGACTTGTCGAAACTCATGGCGTCGCCCCGACCAGTTGAAGCGCCGCCCACTCATCGTCCAGGTCGACACCGTCCAACAGCAGCGCTACGCCACGGTCCACCGCCGCGAACGCGGCCAGCCGGTATTCGTCGCACACCGCCGTCAGCCGTTCAAGGTCCAGCCCGATCTCCCGTTCCTCTTCGGACAGGTAGCCCTTCGCGAGCACCAGCTCGTGCAGTTCGTCGGCGTATTCCTCGCCGGCGCCGGCATGCACCACGGCCCGCCGGCGTTCGGCCCAGCGGCGGATGCTGCGCCGCAGCGCTATACCGGCCAACGTCAAGGTGATGACGGCCAGCGCGAACGGATCGAACTCAGGCATCACTGTCCGCCTCGTCGAAGGTGCGCATCTGCTCGCGCAGACCGTCGACGATCTTCCGTCCGGCCGGGCTGCGCAGCCGCAACACGAACACCGGACACAGCCGGCCTGACGTGTCCCGTCCCGCCAGGGTGATAGTTGTCATCAGCGTCTGGATGGGCATCTGAGCCTTCAACGGGTCTTTGGCCACGTCCCGCTGTTCGGCGTCCTTGATGGCCCTGTTCACTTCAGCGCTGGTCATCTTCGGCGGCTCGACGCACAGCCGGTCCCACGGGCATGCCGCGCACACCAGTTCCGGCGGCGTGCCGGCTTCTAGTTCCTTCTTCGCCTGGTCGTGGCTCATGTCTCAGTCCTCCTCGGTAGGTCCGGGTACGGGGTTGAGCCGGAACCATGACTCCAGCTCTTCGACCGACGGCAAGTCGGGCAGCGCGTCCGGCGCCAGCACAGCGGCGGCGGTGTTGTAGTGCCCGGCCAGGTCGTCGCAGTCCGGCACCGGCGCGGCGATCGGCCGGTCCAGCCGGCGCAGCGCACTACCCAGCACCGTGGCGGCGGCCACGACTACCTGCGCTGCGGCCACAACAGCCAGCACGACGGTCATCGGTACTCGCCCCGCTCGCCGACATAGCGGGCGTAGATGTTGCAGACGCCGTTGTCCCACCGAGACGTAGCCTCGAACGTGCCAGCCGGGCGGAAGGCCGTGCCGCTACGGCCCTTAGTAATTTGGCCAACGTATGAAGAGTTGCCGCGCTCCAGAACCAGCGCCCACACTCCCGGACACGACCTCAGCGCAGCGGCGATGGCGTGACTGTCGAAGCCGAGGGTGGATGGCCTGGACGCGGGCGGGTTCTTCCAACGAACAACAGACCCGGCCGGCTCCTTAACCTTGCTCACCACGGCGGGTTTCCTAGCCAACACTGCGGGCACGGCATCACCTGGTACGCGTAGGCCTGCAACGCGGTCGCCAACGCGACGTCTTCGCCGGACCCGCACGACGGCTGACCTTCAGCGCCGACCCGGTGGCCCAGGTTCAGCCGGGTCACGAGTACCGGCATGTCCCGGGTGGGTGCGTAGCCGACAATGCTCACCGCACACCGCCGGAGATCAAATGCTCAATCATCTTGTCGACGCGGGCACGTTCGTGCAGGTAGTCCTTCCGCAACGTTTGAACTTCCGCCGTACCGCCGAAGTGCGCCACAAGCGCATCGAGCAACGCGCGGGCCATGCTTTCCGATAGCCGCAGCGTCGGTCCGCGTTCTGCGGCGGCTTCCATCGGCTCCATCGTTCGGAACACGATGTCGGTCGGCTCGCCAACCGAAACCCGCCCATCGTCGCACCGCTCGCCCAGATAGATGACGACCTGGTCACGAGGGAAGTCGTTGTTTACGTAGGCGCGGGCGGTCACCGCGCACCCCGCCGGTACACCGGGAACTTGGCGGTCGGCGCGTCCCGTAACACCCGCAGACGGATGGCGTGTTCGTCGGTGTGTTCCCACGGGTCTTGCGCGACGAGTGGCCACGGCCGTACCCGGATCGGCGGCTTCGGCTTCGGCACGTCGACGAGATCAACCCACACGTAACGGCGGATCATCGGACTCTCCAGATCTCCACGCCGCGGACCTCGCACCAGTGCGCACCATCCGGCTCGGCCGGTGGCAATCCGCAGTACTCGCACTGGCCGATGAACCGGCACACGTCGTCGCACCACGGCCCGCGGCCGATGTCGAAGATGCGCGCCGGGCGGGTGCCGCACACAACGCACCGGCGCGGCGCCGGTCTGCCGTAGTTTGCGACGCCGGTCGTAAACTCGGCCGGCCGCTGTTGTAGTTTGTCCATTGACGTTCGCCCTCCTTCGTAGGTCGTTCGTCGTTTCGAGCGGCCGGTGTCAGAGCCCGGCCGCTCGTCCATCTACTGGGTGTCGGCGCCTTCGTGGTGCGCCTTCGCGGCACGCCACAGGTGCTTGAGGACTTCCTTCGCGGCGACACGCAAGGCGTCGTTGTGCGAATGCCCGTCGGTCCATTCGGGGTGGGTGACCGCGGTGTGCGCACGGCGCGAGTCGTATTTGCGCCGGTACGGCGAGCACGCGCAGTCCTCGACGTGGACCGTCGGTCCCTCGTCCGGGTTGTGGCACGGCTTCACCAACTGCTTCAGGCACGACGTGGCGATCAGGTACGCCTTGGTCTTCGCCTTGGTGCTCCAGTTGGCTTTCTGGCCGCGGGCACGTTTGGGGGCGACCCCGGCGTCTCCTTGGTGGGTGTCGACCACATTGTGGCCGGGGTCACCCCCCACCCCGCCGACTCTGAATCTCTGGTTATCGGACGCGGTGCGGTCGGCGGAGAGCTGATCCCAGCCAGCGGCGGCGTCCCCCTGGTTGTCGGCGGCTTGTTGGCCGCTGGCCGGGAGTACATGCAGACCGCAGTACGCCCACAACGCCGACACGGTGCGCGGGCCGGACGGGACGACGGTGCCGTCGTCGCGGACGATCTCCGGCCTGATGTACGGGTCGCCGATCGCCGCCAACAGCCGGGCGCCCTGCTTCTCGCCGATGCCGCGCTGCGCCTTCATCCAGCCGTGCAGCGGATGCCGGCGCAGGACCCGCTGCAAGTTCAACGTCGCGTCATGCTCAACCTTGAGAAGCATGTCGACCATGCCGGCCAGCCGTGCCACGTCCGGGTGCGACTCGTCATAGCCGAAGCCACGCGTCTCACCGTCGGAGTCCTCCACCGAACGGGTGAGTTGCCGGTGCCGGTTTTCGTTCGCGATCCGGACCCGTTCGATGTCGTCGAGCACATCGGCGGCCATGGCGAGGGCAGGATCCGACAGTGGAACGAGGTTGGTCGGCGTCCCGTCAATGGCTGTCGGATCCCGCCCCGCGTCACAGCCGACCGCGGTGCGGTACCGGGTATCGGCGGCACGATGGCGGTCGGCTGTTTGGTCGCTGGCCGCGCAATCGGTCTGGGCGGCGGACGGGAGAAGGCGGCCAGCGTGCTGTACCCCACCCGGCGCTTGGCCTTCGGATACCGGATGCTGTACGGCTGGGTGGGGAGTTTGTGTCCCGCCCGACGGTGCACGAATGGGCGTCGCAAGGACCATGGCCGGGCGGGAGTCTCCCCCGGCAGGCGGTTCTACTAAGGTGGTCGACGCGCCCGCGGCCTGCCGGGAGTTGGTGGCCCCGCCAGGCGAGCGGTGTACGGGCGTCGCACAGGCCTTGGCCCGGCGGGGCGTAGTAGCACCAGCGGGCGCTTCGGGTTCGGGCGTCGGAAAGTGTACGGCCCGCTGGCGGTTTGACGCGGGAGCCGCAGCACTCCTGGTTGACGGCGGACATATGGGCTCCCGCGGGTCGATGTCCCCGGCAGGCGCCAACCTAATGGGCGTCGGACACAGCCTGGCGCCGGGCGCGTGAGCGTTGGAGTCCGGTGGGATTGCGGCCCGGCGGGGCGTCGTGATCGTCACGCCGCCACGTCCTCAACCGCGAGCAGACGCGCGAGCGTGGCCTCGGGAAGGTCGGCGACGACAGCAACCTTGCGCTTCTTCATCTCCGCGGCCACCGCTTCGTACATCTCACCGGCGGCGGCGGTGCGGCGGGCGATGTCGGCCCGCTCCGACGCGAGGAACATCACCTCGTCGTAGGAGCATTCGGCGAGCTGCTTCCACTTGCCGTGCCCGACGTGACGCTGCTTCGTCAGCATCTCGCGCCAGTACTCCCGCTGCGCCCGGACCTTCGGCGACCGCGCCGAGTTGAGGTTCCCCGCACCGGTCCGCGACGGCGTGCCGGGGCTGTCGTGCAGCATGATCCGCACGTACTCGGGCAGCACTATCGCCAACGCGGCGCGAAGCTTGTCCGGCGGGATCATCTCCAACACCTTCGCCGAGATTTCCCGCGGACCGCGCAGGCTGCTGCCGGTGATGACCTGACGCACCAGCGCACGCAGATCGAACGTCTCGTCCGGTACCTTGTTGCTCATATCGGAGGGTTCCTCTCCGGTTGGGCGGTCCGGCCGGGCGTGGTCGGGCCGCTTTGTTTTCACTGGTTGGCGGCGGGGACGGGTGACCTGGGGAGGCACGGACCCGCCCCCGCCGCCATGCCCGGCCGGGGGCTTGCAACGGCCCGCCGCACAGCTAGTCGTTGCGGCGACGGGCCGCGCGTATGTGGGGGCAGTCATGACGCCACCTCGCCGGCACGCAAAGCGCGCAACTCACGCGCGTAGGCTGCGTGGTCCGCGCGGCAGATCTCGCACCGGCAGCCGTAGTTCACGTAGGTCGAGGTGCGACCGTGGCGCGCATCCCTCGACGGCGGCGGTACGCGCCGACGCCTTCTGTCGGCGATGTAGGCGGCCCATGCGGCCCGGCACTCGACGCACCGGCAGCGAAGGTTGCAGTACCCGTTGATGGTGCCGTGGCGTGGGTCGCCATCGCCCGGAAGGATGCGCGTCCGCGTCATGACGACCTCAGCGCGATGATCGCCAACGCCGACGTCTGCGCCTCAGCCTGAAACCACTGCGCATCGGCGATCGCCGTCTGCCGCAGATAGTCGCCGCGGGCCTGGAACTCGGCGACCGTCGGATCCGGGAACCGCCGCCCGTAGATTTCGGTGACAACCCGGAACACTTCCTTCGCCTGCCGCAGCTGCTCGAGCTGGTGGGCCAGGTCGCGTTCGAGTTGCTGTTCGAGACGGGTCATGGCGTCCGCCTACGTGACCTCGGACCCACCATCTGCCCGACACCGAACAGCGCGAACAGCGCGGCCAGCAGCGCCGGGGCGGTGAAGGCGGCGTTCCAGCGCAGCCAGCCGAGCGAGCCGGCGGCGAGTAGGGCCAGACCGGCGGCGAGGATCATGGCCGGTGCGCACCCGGAACGGGAGCCGGCGCGGCCGCCGCCCTTGGCGGAGCGGGGTCGGGTGCCGCCCTTGCCGGTGCGGCCGGGTGGGCGCCCGAGTCGGCGGTACTTGCGGGCGGTCACGACGCGACCTCGGCGGCAGTATCGCCGCGCAGGATGGCCTCGACGTCCTGGCGGCGGAACCGCTTGATTCCCGACGGCAGCTTGATGAACGGAAGCAGCCCGTCACGCGACCAGCGGTGAACCGTCTCGTCGGTGACGCGGGCGGCTTCGGCGACCTCGGCGACCGTCAGAAGGTCGGGAAGCTGTTCCATAGACAGGACGGTAGCCCCGCGCGGGAACCTGTGTCAAGGACAGGATCATGTCCGTTATCTTGCGCGTCGTGTCAAACCCGGTATGATGCCCGCATGACGACGAGCGCTCTTCCTAAGGGATGGACGGTCAATGACACGACGTTCGGTGCCCGCCTCGCTCTCGTCCGCATGCGGATGGGGTGGAACGTCAAGGAAGCCGCGCGCGAGTGCGGCCAGGCGGCAGCGACGTGGCGGATGTGGGAGATCGACGGCATCGTGCCGCGCCATCACGTCCAGGTCGCTAAGCAAATCTCGGACCGCACCGGCTGCGACTACTTGTGGTTGCTTCTAGGCCCTGACCTGGGCGAAGGGGGCGGCGGCATTCATACTCGCGAGTATTCACCCGTCCGGCTGATTGCAACCGGGGGCGAGGCCCGCGCAGCCACCACACGGCCAGTACGCCGGACCCGACCTACAGTCGCGGGCCGCGCACGTCCAGCCACACCTGCAGCCGCGTAACGGCTCGTCCACGCCCCGGAGCATTGCTTCCCGTCGGCTGAACTCACGAGGATGCCAAGATGAGCGACCTTATCGCCACCCACCTCGCGCACCTGCGAGCGGCTGGCTACTCACCCCACACGATCACGGCACGCGAAGACGTGCTCCACCGACTCCACGCCCACCTTCCCTACGGGCTCGCCTACGCGGCTACCGAGGAGATCGAAGGCTGGCTCGGACAAGAAGGATGGTCAAGATGGACCCGATGCACCTACGCCATGCACATCCGCGGCTTCTACCGGTGGGCCACCTCCGGCGCTGCGGCGGTCCTCGACGGCGACCCGACCGCCGACATGGCCCGGCCGCGCACGCCGCGCTGCGTACCCAAGCCGGTGACCGAGGCCGAGCTGGCGCTTGCCCTGCAGCTGTCCGCCGAACCATGGGTCACCTGCATACTGCTGGCCGCGGCAGCCGGGCTCCGCGCCAGTGAGATCGCCCGGCTGCGGCGGGAAGACGTCGAACGCGACGCCATCTACATCGCCGAGAGTAAAGGCGGCGACCCGGACGCCCTGGAAACCCACCCGGTGATCTGGGAACACCTGCAGGACCGGCCACCCGGCCTAGTGGTCACCGACCCGGCCGGCCAGCAGGTCACCGGGCGGTGGTTGTCGATCCGGGCCCGGTTCCACTTCGACGCGATCGGTATGCCGCGGGTGCATCTGCACCGGTTCCGGCACTACTTCGCGACCGCGCTGTTGGAGCAGGGCGCGTCGCTGCGGACGGTCCAGGAGTTGATGCGACACCGGTCCGTCACGTCGACCCAGGGGTACACCGCCGTCAGGAGTGGGCAGCGCCGCAATGCCATCGCCACGCTGCCCATCCCGACCAGCACCCCTCAGAGCGCCGCGTAACGACAACAATGGCACGCGCCCCGGCAGGGTCTCTATCCGCCGGGGCGCGTTCCGTCTTGGCTATATGGGTGAGTCCGGAGGAACTCGATCCGCGGGATCCGACCCGAGGGAAGATCATGCGGGCTGGTGGTCAGGATGACGTCGATCTCGCCGCGGACCGCCATCGCGTTCAGGTCATGGAACCGGAATCCGGCCGTGTCGTCCCGCGTCAACGCCACCAGCGTGTGACCTTCGGTCTCGCATTTCGCCAGCAGGTCCGCTTCATGCAGTCGGGATTGCCGACCTCGCATGTAGATGGCTGCCCTGGTGATCGGGTTTTTCGGTCTGTGCATGCGTTCTCCCCGGGGGTGCGCGGCGGTAGCGTCTGGGCCGCGGGAAGTCCTGATCTCACGTCATGGGATCGGATCACGTCGAGAGCACCAGCCGATGTTTCGCGGATAGTGCACGATCGCTTACTACTCGGTGGCATCCCCGGCGACGTAGACGCCGACCCCCTGATGTCCCCGAAGCTCGCCGGTCTCGATGAGCACTTCAACGACACGGCGAACCGTGCTGGCGCTGCGCACACCGAACGACTCGCCGTACATCGCCAACAGGTCACGGGTGGGCGGGATGCGCCGCCCGGGCGGCCACTCGCCAGAGGCGATGCGGGCTCGGATGTCGTCGAGCATGCGTTTGTAGTACGACACTTCGGCGGGCATAGCGGCTGTACTCCCAGGTAGGCCCGCAAATCCTCCCATGATCGCCCCCTCCCTTCAAGAGCAACGTTGACATTACCAGCTTTACTGGTAACGTGACAGCCGGAACCGCCCACCAGGTAGGCAACCGGGCAGGCAGTTCCAGCCGGGTTGCGCGCGGTCCTACGCCACACGCGTGCGCGCCGACAACCCGCACGCGGCGGTCGGTGGCCGTTGGTCGCCAAGCGCAGGTCACCGGCCGCCGCCCCACGAAGGGGAGAAGACCATGGAGAAGATCAAAGCCTGGCTGATGGACGGCCCGATCCTGCGCGCCGCGGTCATCATGCTGGCCATCGCTGCC
>JAEHDK010000419.1 GCA_016880465.1 Micromonosporaceae bacterium | reverse complement strand
GGCGTCGCCGCCGCTGGGCGGGCTCACCGCCGCCGGACCAGCCCCCGACCCGGCCCGTTCCGGCGCCACGGTGGCCAGCCGGCGGCGCCGCGTCTCCAGCGCGACGATCACGACGGAGAGCACAGCCAGCCCGATCGTCGCCCAGAGCGTCTTGTCGCCGTAGTCGCGGTGCTGATCGATCTTGGCCAGGATCTCCGGCAGGATCCCCCGGTCGGCGAGGCGCTGCCGCAGCGCGTTGCCGGACAGCGTCGCGAACCACGCGGCGAACGGGGAAACCACGGCAAGGCCCACCACGGCCCACCAGATCTGCCCGCGGACCGGCGGCACCAGGGCATAGACCACGGCCGCGACAACGAGCAGCGGGATGAGCACCACGGCGGCATGGAGCAGCAGCGGATGGGCGGGAAGGCCCAGGATCTCCTTGAACAACCGACGCCTCCTCGACCGAAGCAGAAACACCGCCAGGGTACGGCGTAGCCGGGCGCGCGAGGCGCCCGCACGTTCAACACGCCAGAATGAGTCCACCCGGTTCAGCGCGGTTCCAGGCGACAGTGACCCGACCACGTACAGTGTTGAGCTGGTCCCCCATGGATGATGTGATGGCGAGCATGAATGAGGAACTCCTGCGCCATAGCGGTCTGCGGGTCACCCGACCGCGGCTCGCCGTGCTCGAGGTCCTCGCCGGGGGCGGCCATCTCAATGTCGACGAGATCACCACTCGGGTCCGGACCCGGCTCGACTCCGTCTCGACACAGGCCGTGTACGACGTGCTCGGTGCCCTGTCCCGGGCGGGCCTCGCCCGGCGGCTCGAACCGGCCGGCAGCCCCGCGCTCTACGAGGCCCGGGCCGGGGACAACCACCACCACGTGGTGTGCCGGGGGTGTGGTGCCATCGCGGACGTCGACTGCGCGGTCGGCCACGCACCCTGCCTGGAGCCCTCGGCGTCACTCGGGTTCGAGGTCGACGAGGCCGAGGTGACATTCTGGGGGTTGTGTCCAGACTGCCAGGCGCTACGCGCCACCGACTGACGGACGCGGTGGCCGCCGACGACGATCTCGGCCTGTTCGGACCGGAGTCGGTCACGTGGCGCGTACACGCCGAGCCGATCCTCGTGCTGGCCGGGCTGCGGGCGCTCTACCTCCAGTCGCTGCATCCCCGGGCGCTGGCCGGGGTGGTACAGAACTCCGGCTACCAGAGCGACCCGTGGGGCCGGCTGCAACGTACGGCTTACTACGTCGGAACCGTGGTCTACGGCACGACCGCCCAGGCGCATCGCGCCGGAGCGCGGGTACGGGGGATCCACGCCCGGCTGAGCGCGGTCGACCCGGCCACCGGAGCGCGGTTCCGCCTTGCCGAACCCGAGCTGCTGCGCTGGGTACACGTGACCGAGGTCGAGTCGTTCCTCACGACCGCGCGGCGGGCCGGGCTCCGCCTGTCGGACACCGACGCCGACCGGTACCTCACCGAACAGCGCCGCGCGGCCGCGCTCGTGGGGCTCGACCCGGACACCGTGCCCGGCTCGCTGGCCGCCGTCGAGGGCTACTATGCCGCCGTCCGGCCGCAGCTTCGGATGACCAAGGATGCGGCCGGCACCGGGCTGTTCCTGGCCGTACCCCCGCTGCCCCGGGGCCTTGGCCTGAGCCCGGCGCGGCCGGCGCTTATCGGCATGGCGGCGACCGCCGTGGGCTTGCTGCCCGCCTGGGCGCGCCGGCTCTACGGCCTGCCGGGCCTGCCCACCTCGGGCCTGGCCGCCGCATTGACCGCGCGCACGCTGCGGCTCGC
>JAEHDK010000418.1 GCA_016880465.1 Micromonosporaceae bacterium | reverse complement strand
GGTGGTCGAGGAGACCGGCTGGCAGCCGCACCTGGTCGGCCCACCCGGCATCGGGCTGCCGTACGCCAGCCGTGGGCTGTCCATCGTCCTGCCGCTGTGGATCATCGCGCTGCCGGCGTCCGCGGACGCGCGCCACCCGTACTCACATGTTCACGTCGACCACCTCTACCTGGCCATCGCCACCGGGGCCGGGCCGATCAGCCCCGCAGAGCTGCCCTTCGGCTGGTACGACGACGCCGCTCTGGATGGCTTGGACATGTTCCCCAGCAGCCGGGCCGGTGCCCTGGCGCTCTTCGCGCATGTCGCCGAGTCACCGGCCATCGTCGGGGAAAATCTCCGCGCTGCCCTCGCGGTAGATCTTCGCCGACACGATACGTCTGGAAACTGCCCATCAGGGCATCAAGATCGCCAGCGTTGAAGGCGGCCACGTGCCGCCACACCACAGCAGCCAAATCGGGTTCGACCATGTCGGCGGTCTGACAGCGCCACCGTGGATCCGGGCAGCCGCCGGTGGGTTGACCGGCGTAGAAGCCGGCGCCGGCGCCGTACGATGCGGCGTGGTGGCCGGCAATGTGCGGGCTGCGCGACGTGCGGCACCCGCCCACCGGCCGCTCAGGCCCGCCCGGTGTCCACGTCGACGCCCAGCCGCCCGGCCAGTTGGCGGCGTCCCACATCGGTCAGCCGCAGTGACCGCTGTCCTTGGCCCCGGCGCACGAACCAGTTCAGGCCGATCATGCGGCCGCACAGTGCGCTACCGAGGGCGCCGGCCAGGTGTGGCCGCCGTTCGGTGAAGTCGAGGCAGGCACGGGCGAACGCGCGGCGACTGGCCCGCGCCGCGGCCACGTCCACCCCGAAAGCGGTGAGCCTCGTCTGGCCCGCCGCCGTCAGCGCGTAGCCGTCCCCGCCGGCCACCAGTACGCCGTCGGCCACGAACGCATCGAGGATGGCTACGCCCACCCGACCGGCAAGATGGTCGTAGCAGGTGCGGGCGAACACCATCGCCGCGTCCGACCGCGACTGGCGCAGGGACCGGACCGGTCGGGCCGGGCTGATCGCGGCCAGCGCCTCGAGCGCGTGCGCCACGTCCGGGGAGGCGAGCCGGTAGTACCGGTGCCGGCCCGTACGGGCCACCTCGACCAGTCCGCCCTCGCGCAGCCGGGCCAGATGCTCGCTGGCGGTCGCGGCGCTCACGCTGGCGACCCGGGCGAGCTCGCCGGCCGCGAGCGCTTCGCCTGACATCAGCGCATCCAGCATCGCCGCCCGGGCCGGTTCAGCGATCAGGCGGGCCGCGGCGGCCAGGTTCACCTCGGTGGTCACCGCCCTACCATAGGACGGCCATAGTTCGGGTTGTACCGAAGTATCCCGGCCGTAGGGTCGCCGGCATGGTCCGACACTTGACGATGTCCCAGTACGCCGACGCGTACGCCAGGCCACCGCAGACGGATGACCGGGATCCGGCCGTACTGGTGCCGGCGGCCGTCACCGAGGTCCTCGGTATCGCCGAAACCTGGTTGGGCTGGGATGGACGCCCGATCTACCGCGACGCGAACGCCTGGACACCGCACAAGGCAATGCGCCGTATCGCCGATCACCTGCTCGACCACCTCACCGAGCTCGAGTGCCGGCTCACCGGCCAGCCGACGGTCCCCGACCGGTGGCACGGCAGGATGGCCACGACCGATGCCGACTTCGCTCGCTTCACCGAGATCGACCTTGACGAGGCGACCAGCCGGCTCACCCGGCTCGCGGCGTGCTACACGGCCCGGTTGACCGGTCTAGCCGCCGGCGAGCTCGACGCCCGGCCGACCGGCGACACGTGGACGCTGCGCGAGGTCGTCCACCACGTGGCCAGGGTGACCTACTACGCCCACGCCGTCGGCGACCTCGCCGCGGGCAGCGGATCGTCCGGTACGTGAGGTAGAGCCCAGCGAACGGGATCGCCAGCGGCGACACCGGCGACGACGAGCCGGGAGGCGCCGATGGGCTGCCGGACGGCCGGCTTGGAAGCTATCAAGGAAATCGACTGGCGCGTCGCCGCCGTCCCGAACTCGGCCGCGCCTTCACCACCGGTGGCGAAGTGTCCCGCTACGACACGCCGTGGCGGCTGAACCGTCTCCCCCGCCGGTCGGACCGTACGCGTTCGTCGCGCGCGACAACGGTACGGCTGTTCGTGCACCCGGTTCTGCGGTGCTCCTCGGACACTAGATCGAGCCCGATAAATGGCTTAAGGCCCGGTCAGGAGACGTCCGGTGGCTGCGGCGTTTCAGCGATCCGCGCCAGCCAGTCGGTGATAACCGCGCACAGGTCGTCGCCCGTTTCCACGACGACAACGCCGGATTCCGTGGTGGAGTCACCGGGTATCGGCACGGCCGACCACATGACCCGGATGCGGACGCCGTCGCGGGCGTTGGGCTCCTGCCACGCACGGGCGAGCAGGACGCCGGAGCGACCCATCGTATCCATCTACCACAATCTCCTCGTCTATTGTCACGGCTCTGTCTCAACGCGCGTACGTGGTGACGCCACGGTGACGAACCACTTGCAGGATGCCCTGCATTGCGAGTCGAACGACTGACGACACGCGATATTGGATTTATCGGTGGTCCTCGGACGCCATGCAAATGGTGGCCGGAGGTGATGATGGCCAGCCAGCCACAACCCGGCGACGAGGCCGCGGCACCCGGCGCCGGCAACGGGTCCGGTCCGGCGCCCGCCGGTTTCGACCTGCGGCTGCTCGACGGGTTCTCGCTCGAGCAGGACGGTCGCGTGCTGCGTATGCCGCACAGCGCGCGCCGGCTCGTCGCCTTCCTCGGCGTCCGGGGCAGGTGTGGCCGGGTGGAGATCGCCGGCACGCTCTGGCCGGACGTGCCCGAGTCCAGAGCCCAGGCGAGCCTGCGTACGGTGCTGTGGCGCCTGAACCGGCTCACCGCGCGACCACTCGTCACCGGCCAGGAGTCGCTGGCGCTGTCCAGCGGCGTGGTCGTGGACGTCCGCATGTTCGTGGCCACCGCGTGGCGCGTGCTCAACGACAGCGATGCGCTCAACGGGTCGTCGCCGCTTTCGGCCCTGACCACGATGGGTGAGCTGCTCCCCGGCTGGTACGAGGACTGGGTGATCTTCGAGCGCGAGCGCCTGCGGCAACTGCAGATGCATGCGCTCGAGGCGGTCGCCAAGCAACTGATCAAAGCCGAGCGGTACGCCGAGGCGATCGAGGCGGCGATGGCGGCGGTCCGGCTGGAACCGTTGCGGGAGAGCGCGACCCGCGCCCTCATCACCGCCCATCTGGCCGAGAACAACGTCATCGAGGCTCTCCGCCAGTTCGAGACCTTCCGCGACGGCCTCACCAGCGAACTGGGCGTAGCGCCCACCCCCGATCTCGAACGTCTCGTGCGGTCGGGGCTGGAAGGCGAGGCGGGCGGGTGATCGGTCGACCACACAGCGGGGCCGCGCTGTATCACGGGCGCCACCCGGGGGCCTCATAACTGTCAGGGACGCTGGCGCCCCCGGGCACTGGGGCGCCAGCGTCGCCGGAAGGGATGGGGGGCAGTGGACCAGAGCGCAGACGGCATCGTCCTCGTGATCGGCAGCGGACAGCAGCAGTACCGCCAGTATCTGATCGAGGGTGCGTCGCGGCGCCGGTCCCTCTGGCTGCTCGATGCGTCGCCAGCGACGTGGCAACAGCCTTACTTGGTCGGCAGCAGTACCGTCGAGATGCGCGACAGCGCCCGGGCGGAACCGGACGAGCCGGGGCTCCTGGCCGCCGCGACCGGGGTGTCCCGGTCGCACCGCGTACGAGGTGTCTTCACGTACGACGAGGCGCTGGTCATCAGCACCGCCCGCATCGCCGAGCACCTCGGGCTCCCGGGGTGCACAGTGGACGGTGCGGACTCCTGTCGCGACAAGCACCGGACGCGGCTGGCGTTGACCGCGGCGCACCTTCTGCAGCCCCGGTTCGCGCTGGCGCGGACCGCGGCGGAGGCCGCCCGGCATGCCGGGAGCATCGGTTACCCCGTGGTCGTCAAGCCACGCGGGATGGGCGCCAGTATCGGCGTCGTACGCGCGGGGAATGCCGCGGAACTGAGCGCCGCGTTCGCCGTCGCCGAGCGCGCGAGCATGATCGGTCCGCGGTCCTACCAGGGCGGCGTCCTGGTCGAGGAGCTCGTCGTCGGCCCGGAGATCAGCGTCGACGGCGCCGTCGTCGCGGGCGAGTACCGCCCGTTCTGCCTTGCCCGCAAGCAACTCGGCCTCGTGCCGTACTTCGAGGAGATCGGTCACGTCGTGGACGGCGCGGACCCTCTGCTCGATGACCCGGAGCTGCGCCGGGTACTCGCCCGGGCGCACCGTGTGCTGGGCATCCGGGACGGGATCACCCACACCGAGGTACGGCTCACCGCGGTCGGTCCGGTCGTCATCGAGGTGAATGCGCGGCTCGGCGGCGACCTCATCCCGTACCTCGGCAAGCTCGCCACGGGCATCGACCCCGGCCAGGTGGCCGTCGACGTGGCGACCGGCACGCCGCCGGAGCTGACGCCGTCCCGGCGTACCTGTGTCGGGATCCGGTTCTGCTATCCACCCGAGGACTGCCGGGTGATTGACATCTCGGTACCCGACGTCAACGAGCTGCCCGGCCTGGTGGCGGCCCGACCGATGGTGGCGCCCGGGGCGAGCGTACGGCTGCCGCCACGCGCGCACATCGGCCGCTATGCGTACGTCATCTGCACGGCGGACCGTCCGGCCGTGTGCGCCGCGCGCCTCGAGGAGGCCGCGGCGCAGATCACGCTCAACCACGAGCCACTCGAACTCGCGCTGGTCGACGAGCGAGCGTGACCCGAGCCGACGAGGAGAATCCATGACGAACCGCGAAGTCGAGTTGCTCGCCATCGGGGCCGGGCCGTCCAACCTGGCTCTCGCCGTCGCGCTCGAAGAGCTCGGGTCGGCGGGCCTGGCAGAGAACTCGCTGGTGATCGAGCGCAGCCCGGGCATCGAGTGGCAGCAAGGCCTGCTGCTGCCCTGGGCGAAGAGCCAGGTCTCGTTCCTCAAGGACCTCGTGACGCTGCGGAACCCGCGCAGCAGGTTCTCGGTCCTCAACTACCTCCACGCGATGGGTCGGCTCGACGACTTCATCAACATGGGTAGCTTCACGCCGTACCGGGTCGAGATCTCCGACTATCTGGCCTGGGTGGCCAACTCGCTGACCAAGGTACGCCTCGAGCTCGGCCGGACCTGTGTAGCCATCGAGCCGGGCCGGGACGCGGGCGGCACGGTCACCGGATGGCTGACCCGGCTCGCCGACGGGTCGACGATCAGCAGCCGCTATCTCGTGTTCGGCGCGGGGCGCGACCCGTACCGGCCGCCGGTCTTCGACGGCGTGCCGGCGCAGCGGTTGATTCACAGCACCCAGTACCGGTCCGGCGTGTCCCAGCTGTCGGCCGAGCTGCCTTACCGGGTCGCGGTCATCGGCAGTGCGCAGAGCGCGGCCGAGATGTTCCAGGCGATCCAGTCGGACCTGCCGAACAGTGACGTCGCCTGGATCATGCGCTCGATCACCCTGCGCTCGTACGAGGCCCTCAACCAGTTCACCAACGAGCTGTACTACCCCTCGTTCGTCGACTCGTTCTTCGAGGCGCTACCGGAGGGGCGCGAGCAGATACTGCAGGAGATGCACCGTACGAACTACTCCGGAGTCACCCCGGCGCTGCTCGCCGAGCTCTATGCAGATTTCTATCTCGACCGGCTGAACGGTCGGCAGCGAAAGCGCATCGTCGGCATGACCGACCTCACGGGCGCCCGCGCGGTCGACGACGAGATCGCCCTCGAGCTGACCGACCGGCGTACCGGCGCGGTCACCGAGCTGCGCCGCGACCTGGTGTTCCTGGGTACCGGATTCGCGCGCGAGATGCCGGCCCTGGTCCGCGGGTTGGCCGCGCACCTCGGCCTGGACACGATAACCGTGAACCGGCGGTACCGGCTGAACCTGGCCGGACCCGCCAGCGCGGCGTGCTACCTGCAGGGTGTCAACGAGGCCACGCACGGCATCGCCGACTCGCTGTTGAGCGTGCTCGCCAGCCGAGCCGAGGACATCACCCGGGACATCCTGGCGCACCGCCGCCCGGCGCCCGACGGTGCCGGACACCGCGCCGCCGACGGCCAGCTCGCCGCACCCCGGCAGTTGCCCCGCACCGCCGACATCAGCATCGTGCCGTAGGTCCAGGGGTGCGGAATGGTCCAGTACGACAAGATGAGATTCCGGGTGCCCGGCGAAGCCGAGTCCCCGACCGCGATGTACCACCAGGACGGCGACCTCGTGTGGGCCGAGTTCGGCGGCGGCCGGACCCGGCGTGGGTCACTCGTCGGCACGGTCACCCCGGACGGCGTACTTGACCTGTCCTACTGCATGGTGCTCCAGAGCGGTGACGTGATCTCCGGCCGGACGCACAGTACCCCCGAGCTGCTTGACGACGGGCGCATCCGGCTGACCGAGCACTGGGAGCGGTACGGGCCGCACGCGGCGACCGGAATCTCCTATCTGGAGCAGGTGCCCGACGGCGAGAAGGAGACGTGACGTTGTTAGGTACAGATCGGGTCAGCGGTCGACCGACCCGGGCGGCCCGACCGCGCCACTACCTGATGTGCCCGCCGACCTACTTCGAGGTCAGCTACTCCATCAACGCGTGGATGGACCCGACGCGGCCGGTGGACGTCGCTCGCGCGATGGCACAGTGGCAATGGCTGGTCGATGCGTACCTGGAGCTGGGCCACAAGGTCGATCTCGTCGATCCGGTGCCGGGGCTGCCGGACATGGTCTTCACCGCCAACGCCGCCACCGTCGTCAACGGGCGGGTACTGGTGGCCAGATTCCGCAACCGCGAGCGGATGGCGGAGGCGCCGGCGTTTCTGGAGTGGTTCCGCAGCCACGGGTTCCCGGCCGCCGAACCGGCCGAGATGATCAACGAAGGCGAGGGGGACTTCCTCGTCACCTATAGCCGGATCCTGGCTGGCAGGGGCTTTCGTACCGAGGCCGCCGCCCACGACGAGGCGCAGCGGTTCTTCGGCCGTCCAGTGGTCGGCCTCGATCTCGTCGATCCGCGGTTCTACCACATCGACACCGCGATGGCCGTGCTCGACGAGGACGCCGACGAGATCATGTACTACCCGCCGGCCTTCTCGGCGGCCAGCCGTGCCCTCCTCGCGGAGCTCTACCCGGACGCCATCCTGGCTGACGAGACGGACGCGGTCACCATGGGCCTCAACGCGGTGTCCGACGGGCGCAACATCGT
>JAEHDK010000417.1 GCA_016880465.1 Micromonosporaceae bacterium | reverse complement strand
GTCCGGCGGCCACGGGCCCCGCACCCGCCGGCATGACGGTGCTCGAGGTCGGCACCGTGACGGCGGCGCTGCACACCGCGGCGAAGGCCTCAGTCGAATAGTTCGTCGGCGACGGCGACGTGCTCGGGGGCGAAGGCGGCCAACGTGTCGAGCTGGCCCGCCGGTTCACCGGTGAACTCGGTCATCCGCACCGCGATGTCGTAGGCCGCCGCGGTCCCGCCGCGCCGCCGTCCCGTCCGGGTCGCGGTTCGCAGCACCCACCGATCCCACCACTGCGGCGTGTCGCCCTGCCGATCCGGCCGCTGAGCACAGCGGATCATGAGGACCGGGTCGGCCCGGTCGCCGCACGCCGCGACCCGTACGAGATGCGCCCACGGCAGCAGCAGCGTCCGCAGGATCCCGGGCCGTACCCGCAGCGCATAGTGGTCCGCGGCCAGCACGGGTCGGCGTACGAGGGCCAGCAGGAACGGGATCGCGCCGAGGCCACCGAGGACCGCCACGCCGACCGGCACCACGGCGAGCGGGTTGGGCTGGCCCGACTCCAGCCGCTCCGGTTCGCCGCCGAACAACACGTACGTCGCGGCGACCACGAAGCCGGCGAGCCCGATGTACCAACCGAGCCGGCCGAGGGCGCGGTACGGGAACCTGCGATGCCACTCGATCCGGTCCGGACCGGCCATCGGGCAACCCTTCCGGTGCGACGACCTGCCAGGCAGGTCAAGAATCCGGACCACTTTACGGTTTCCCGGCCGGACCGCAACAGGCTGCTCCGCTGGCGGTCCGTAGACTATGCGGGTGCCGATCGACCGCGATAACAATTGGGCGGGTGCCGGGGAGCGGGGCGATCCGGTCCGCACGACCCTGGCGCTGGTCGCGCCGGGCACCGCGCTGCGGGACGGCCTGGAACGGATCCTGCGCGGTCGCACCGGCGCACTCATCGTGCTCGGCCACGACAAGACCGTGGACTCCCTGTGTACGGGCGGCTTTCCGCTCGATGTCGAGTTCTCGTCCACCCGGCTCCGGGAACTGTGCAAGATGGACGGTGCGGTCGTACTGTCGAGCGACGGCACCAAGATCGTGCGGGCCGCGGTCCACCTGATGCCGGACCCGTCGATCCCGTCCGAGGAGTCCGGCACGCGCCACCGCACCGCCGAGCGGGTGGCGAAGCAGACCGGCTATCCAGTCATCTCGGTCTCCCAGTCCATGCGCATCATCGGGCTCTACGTGAACGGGCAGCGGCACGTAGTCGACGACTCGGCGCAGATCCTGTCCCGCGCCAACCAGGCGCTGCAGACCCTGGAGCGGTACAAGCTGCGGCTCGACGAGGTGTCCGGCACGCTGTCGGCGCTGGAGATCGAGGACCTGGTCACCGTCCGCGACGCGGTGGCCGTGGTCCAGCGGCTGGAGATGGTCCGCCGGATCGCCGACGAGATCGCCGGCTACGTCGTCGAGCTCGGTACGGATGGCCGGCTCCTGGCCCTGCAGCTCGACGAGCTGATGGCCGGCGTGGATGCCGACCGCACGCTGGTGATCCGGGACTACCTGCCGGCCGGCCGCCGCAACCGGGGGCTGGACGAGGCGCTCGACGAGCTCGACCGGCTCTCCGCGACGGACCTCATCGACCTGGTGGCGGTCGGCAAGGCGCTCGGTTACCCGGGGACGACCGACGCGCTGGACGCGGCCGTGTCACCGCGCGGCTTCCGCTTGCTGGCGAAGGTGCCGCGGTTACCGGGGACGGTCGTCGACCGGCTCGTCGACCACTTCGGCAGCCTGCAGCGGCTCCTTGGGGCGACGGTCGAGGACCTGCAGGCGGTCGACGGGGTGGGCGACGCCCGCGCCCGCGGCGTACGGGAGGGTCTGTCCCGCCTCGCCGAGGCTTCGATCCTCGAACGGTACGTCTGACGCGACCTGGCCGTGGCTCAGCGTGCCTTGATGGTGATCCCGAGCGGGTCGCTCCACCTCGTCCCGAACCGGCCCAGTATCTGGTACGCCCCGGGGGTCGCGACGGGCCTGGTCTGGCAGTTGGTCGACGCGCGTCCATTCCACACGACGTAGAACTGGTCCAGCTGATCGCCCGGCTGGAAGGTATGCAGGTCCGCACCGGGCGTCGGCCCGCTCGCGCAGTCGTCGGACGACCAGAGCTTCTGGGCACCCTGCGCGATCCGCAGTTCCTGGGCGGCGGCGCCGACGTCGCGGACACACGTACGCCCGGAGATGTTCTTGATCTTCAAGGAGATCCGCACGAACTCGCCGGTGAGGAAGTCGGTCTTGCCGTTGTCGGTCGCGATCGTCACGGTGATCTCGCCATCGGCGCACGAGCCGGTCGGCTGCGCACCGGCGAGTGGGGTCGGCGCCGCGCTGGCTGCGGTGGACGGGCCGGGTGAGCCGTCGACGAACGGGGTGAGCAGCGCCGCGGCCGAGCCGGCGGTCGACCCGGACGGCTTGGCGGAGCTTGCCGCGCCGGACGGATCCGACCCACCGCAGCTGTAGAGCAGCAGGGCCAGGGTGGCGAGGAATGCGCCGAGCACGATCACGCGCCGCCGCCAGTAGACGGCGGGAGGCAGGGGGCCGACCGTCAGTCTCATAGTTCCGCTCACCGTATCGGGATCCGCAGCGGACCCCGGAGCGACGCGCCGCCGGCCCGCGGCCCGGGTGCGACCCGGCGCCGTCGCCGGCCGGGCGGTGCCCGGGTTAGGCTGCCGCTCGATGGCCCCGGATCTGGCGGACGCGACACTGCGCTGGTACGCCGCGCAAGCGCGCGACCTGCCGTGGCGCCGGCCCGGCACCACCGCCTGGGCGATCCTCGTCAGCGAGGTCATGCTGCAGCAGACCCCGGTGGTCCGGGTCCGGCCCGCGTGGTCGGCCTGGTTGGCGCGCTGGCCCAGCCCTGCCGCGCTCGCCGCCGACCCGCCGGCCGAGGCGATCCGCGCCTGGGGGCGGCTCGGGTACCCGCGCCGGGCCCTGCGGCTGCACGAGTGCGCGACGGCCATCGCGACCCGGCACGGCAACGAGGTGCCGCGTGGCCTGGCCGAGCTGCTGGCCCTGCCGGGAGTGGGTGCCTACACCGCGCGGGCGGTGGCCGCGTTCGGGTACGGTCAGCGGCATCCGGTGGTCGACACGAACGTCCGGCGGGTGGTGGCCCGGGCGGTCGGCGGCATGGCCGATGCCGGTCCGGCGACCACCGCGGCCGACCTCGCGGCCACCGAGGCACTCCTGCCGGCCGCACCGGCCCGGGCCGCCCGGCTCAGCGCCGCGCTGATGGAGCTGGGCGCCGTACTGTGTACCGCACGGTCGCCGCGCTGCCCCGACTGTCCCCTGTGGACAACCTGTGCCTGGCGGCGGGCCGGTGCCCCACCGGCGCGCGGCCCGACCCGGCGGCCACAGCGGTACGCAGGCACCGACCGGCAGGTACGCGGGGTCCTGCTCGCCGCGCTCCGCGAGGCCACCGTGCCGGTGCCGCGTACGCAGCTCGACCTGCTCTGGGCCGAGACCGGCCAGCGGGGGCGCGCACTGGCCAGCCTGTTGGCCGACGGGCTGGTCGACGAGGTGTCCCGGGGCCATTACGTTCTCGTTGGACAAGCATCGGCCGGCTAGGCTCACGGCGTGCAGTCTGCCCACCGGTCGCGCAACTGGGCGCTGGTCGTGGTGGTCGTGACCGGTGTGCTCGGTGCGTGCGGCCGGCCGTCCGACGCGGTGAGGCCACAGTGGACACCCAGCGCGACCCCGGACATCGCAGTCGCCGCGCCCGGTGTCGCCGTGCGGCAGAGCCCGACTGCCGCGCCACCGGCACCGCAGACGCTCGAGTGGTACCTCGCCAACCTGCCCACGTTCCGGCCGCCGCCGCCCTCGACGCCGGTGGTCTTCGCCCACGACCCGGGGCGTACCCCGTGGATCAGCCGCATTCCCACCACCCAGCGGGTCGCCTTCCTCACCATCGACGACGGGTTCATCCAGCGGCCCGAGGCGCTGGCGCTGCTGCGGGCGTCGCAGGTGCCGGTCACCTTGTTCCTGACCGTGAATGCGATCCGGAATGACCCGGGCTACTTCAGCGCGCTGAGTCATTACGGCGGCTACATAGAGGCACACACGCTCACCCACCCCCAACTGACCGGCTTGTCGTACGCCGAGCAGCGGCGGGAGATCTGTGGTTCGGCCGACTGGCTCGAGGCACAGTACGGGCGCCGCCCGGTGCTCTTCCGGCCGCCGTTCGGCGAGAAGGACAGCACCACGCTCCGGGCAGCGTACGACTGCGGCATGCGGGCCTGCCTGTTCTGGACCGAGGCGATCGACAAGGGCAAGGTCTTCTACCAGACCCCGGACAAGCGGATCCGGCCGGGCGACATCATCCTCATGCACTTCCGGGAGGCGTTCGCGGCCGACTTCTTCGCCGCCCTGCAAGCCATCAAGGCGGCCGGGCTGACCCCGGCCATACTGGAGAACTACGTCAGCGACGTCCACTCGGACGGGTAGGGCGCGGGCTCCGCGCCAGCCGCGCGCATGTGATCGGTGTACGTGCGGTACCGCCGCCGCGCCTCCTCGTGCCGGTCGGCCCGGGCCAGGGTGATCACCACACCGAGGTGGCCGGACTCGTCGTCCGGGTCGAGCTCGAGCAGGCGCAGGTACCAGCGCAGCGCCACATCCGTCTCGCCGGCCGCCGCGGACGCGCTCGCCAGCGCGCGCAGGGCGTCGAGGTAGGTGGCGCGCAGCTCGCCGCGTGCCGGACCGGGCACGCTGTCGACCGCATCGGCGAGCAACTGCCGGGCCTCGCCCAGCTCGCCGCGGGCAAACCGCGCCAACCCGGCCCGGGCGGCGGGGAGGAAGCCGGCGGACCGGCC
>JAEHDK010000416.1 GCA_016880465.1 Micromonosporaceae bacterium | reverse complement strand
GTCCGGCGTACCGCCCGCCGGCCGGCCCGACCGCCGCGGCTGGGCGAGCCGCGGCGCCGGCTGCGCATCGCGACCGTACTGGTGCTGGTCCTGTTCGCGGTGATCGCGGTGCGGCTGATCCAGCTGCAGCTGACCGACGCGCGCGCGTACGCGGCGGAGGGTCTCGACAAGCGGCTGCACACGGTGATCCTCGGGGCCCCGCGCGGGACGATCTACGACCGGACCGGCGCGGTCCTGGCGCACAGCGTCGAGGCGCGGTACGTGTACGCCGATCCGAGCATGATCGACAACGCGACGGATGCGGCGGCCCGGCTGTCACCGCTGCTCGGCGTCCCGCCGAGTGAGCTGCTGCCCAAGCTGACCGAGCACACCCGGGCGGACGGCCGGCCGCAGCTGTTCGAGTGGCTCGCCCGTGGCGTGGACATCCCGACCGGGGACGCGGTACGCGCGCTGAACATCAAGGGCATCGGCGTCGAGCGGGACGAGCGCCGCGAGGTGCCCGGGCACGACCTGGCCGCCAACGTGCTCGGCTTCGTGGGGGACGACCTGCACGGGCTCGCCGGTCTGGAGGCGCGCTGCGACGACCTGCTCTACGGGGTGAACGGGGAGCGGCAGTTCGAGATCGGCCAGGGCGATCTGGCCACCGAGATCCCGGGTGGGTACCTGCGCGAGCGGCCGGCCCAGCCCGGTACGTCGCTGGAGCTGACGATCGACCGCGACCTGCAGTACGTCATACAGCAGACGCTGGCCAAGCGGATGCGGGCGGCGAACGCGACGTTCGCCTCGGCCGAGGTGCTGGACGTGCAGACCGGTGAGGTGCTCGCGTTGGCCAGCTACCCGCCGTACGACGCGGCCGACCCGTTCAAGGTGCCGGCGGCCCAACGCGGGGACGCGGCGACCGGCATCGTGGTGGATCCCGGCTCGATCCACAAGGTGATCACCATCGGCGCCGCGCTGCAGGAGGGAGTGGTACGGCCCGACTCGACCATCACCGTCGAGGCGAAGATCCACAAGGGCGACCAGGACTTCACCGACACCCATTGGGTGCGGCCGGGTACCCAGTTGCCGCTGCCCTTTGTCCTCGCCTACTCGTCGAACGTCGCCACTATCAAGATCGCCGATCAGCTCGGCCCCCGGAAGCTGTACGACTACCAGCGCCGCTTCGGCCTCGGCCAGGCGACCGGTGTCGGGGTGCCCGGCGAGGCCGACGGGCTCGTCCAGCCACCGGAGAACTGGAGCGGCACGTCGTACGGCTCGATCCCGATCGGGGCCGGCGTCGCGGTGACGCCGGTGCAGATGGCCTCGGTCTACGCGACGATCGCGAACGACGGGCTGTGGGTGCAGCCGCACCTCGTACGCCGGACGATCGGGCCGGACGGCACCCGGGTCGACGCGCCGGCGCCGGCCACCCGGCGGGTACTGAGCCCGCCGACCGCCGCCGCCCTGCGGCAGATGCTCGAAGCGGTCGTCACCGCACCCGGCGGCACCGGACGCAGCGCGGCGATCAGCGCGTACCGGGTGGCGGGTAAGACCGGTACCGGACAGAAGGTCGAGAACGGCCACTACGTGGCCGGCGAGGTCGCCTCGTTCATCGGCATGGCGCCGGCCGACGCGCCCCGGTACGTCATCGCGGTGTTCGCGCACACGCCAGGGGGTACGGGTGGCGTGGTCGCCGGCCCGGCGTTCGCCGAGATGATGGAGTTCACCCTGCGTCACTACCGGGTGCCGCCGACCGGTACCGCACCACCCCCGTTCGTCCTCGCGCCATGACCTGCCCAGCCACCGGAGAGACGGCCGCATCCACCATCCTCCCCGCCGCCGATCACGGACGCGGTCCGTGATCGGCGGGG
>JAEHDK010000415.1 GCA_016880465.1 Micromonosporaceae bacterium | reverse complement strand
GCAGATCGCCTTGACCGACTCGGCTTCGATCCGCGCCTGGGCCGGGTCGTACACGCCGCACGGCAGGTCGCAGTGAGCTTTGACGACGGTTCGCGGAGCGAGCAGTCGCGACAGTCGCATCGGACCCCTCCTGGGTTGTTTGCAATGATCCCTCACGCCGACCCTACTCCTGTCGGGTACGGCCGGTGCGGGAGGTTCGCGGTGTCCATGCCCTTCTTCGCGGTGCTGGTACACGGCCCGTCGATGGCGCCAACGCTGCGCCACGGCGATGCCTTGCTGGTGCGCCGCGGGCCGTACGCGCGCCCCGGCGACGTGGTCGTGGTGCGGTTCCCGAACGAGGACGGACTGTTCGTCAAGCGGGCGGTACGGGCCGCCGCCCGGGGTTGGTGGGTCGAGGGCGACAACCAGATCGGCTCGGACGACTCGCGCCGGTACGGCGTCGCCGAGGTGGTCGGCCGCGTGGTGCTGCGGTACTGGCCACGGCCCGGGCTGCTGAACCGCGGGGCAGGCTAAGATCCACGTCGTGACCACACCCACCCCGTCCGGCCCGGTCTTCGACCTGCACCGCCGCGGCAAGCTCGCGGTCGCCGCCACGGTGCCGCTGGCGACCCGGGACGATCTCGCCATGGCGTACACGCCGGGAGTCGCGCTGGTCTGCGAGGCGATCGCCGCGGACCCGACCATCTACCCGGAGTACACCTGGGTCGGGCACACGGTCGCGGTGGTCACCGACGGGTCGGCCGTACTGGGGCTGGGCAACATCGGCCCGCGTGCCGCGATGCCGGTGATGGAGGGCAAGGCGGTGTTGTTCAAGCAGTTCGGCGGCGTCGATGCCGTACCGATCTGCCTCGACACCCAGGACGTGGACGCGATCGTGGCCACGGTGACCGCGCTCGCGCCCAGCTTCGGTGGGATCAACCTCGAGGACATCTCGGCGCCGCGCTGTTTCGAGATCGAACGCCGGCTGACCGAGGCGCTGCCGATCCCGGTGTTCCACGACGACCAGCACGGCACCGCCATCGTCGTGCTCGCCGCGCTGCGCAATGCCACCGCGCTGCTCGGCCGCAGGCTGGTCGACCTGCGCGTGGTCGTGTCCGGCGCGGGTGCGGCCGGCGTCGCGGTCACGAAGATGCTGGTCGCCGGCGGGGTGAGCGGGGGCGGGCTGCTCGTCTGCGACTCCCGCGGCATCATCCACAGTGGACGCTGCGACCTCAACGGCGGCAAGGCGGAGCTGGCCGCGCTGACGAACGCGGCCGGGCGTACCGGGTCGGTCGCCGACGCACTGGCGGGAGCCGATGTGCTGATCGGCGTCTCCGGTGGCTCGATCGAGGAGGCGGCCGTGGCGGCGATGGCGCCCGGCGGCATCGTCTTCGCGCTGGCGAACCCCACCCCCGAGGTGGCACCGGAGATGGCCGCCCGGTACGCCGCAGTGGTGGCCACCGGGCGCAGCGACCTGCCCAACCAGATCAACAACGTCCTGGCGTTCCCGGGCATCTTCCGCGGCGCGCTCGACGCGGGCGCGCGCCGGATCACCGACGCGATGAAGCTCGCCGCGGCCGACGCGATCGCCGCCGTGGTCGCGGACGACCTGCGACCGGACCAGATCGTGCCGAGCGCCCTCGACCCGAGGGTGGCCCCCGCGGTAGCCGCCGCCGTAGCGGCCAGGTGGGCCTGACCCCGGTCGCAATGCCCGGGAACAGCCGGCACCGCCGGGTGAGCGAAGGCGAGCCCCTATCTTTACTGCCATGCGCGCTGCGTATGCCTCCGCGATCAACCCGGACGACCCGCTGGCCGGGCTCATTGTCGGCGAGCGACCCGACCCGGTACCACCCGGTCCGGACTGGGTCACCGTGGACGTGCGGGCGAGCGCGCTCAACCACCACGACCTGTGGTCGCTGCGCGGGGTCGGGCTCCCGGCGAAGCGGCTGCCGATGGTCCTCGGCTGCGACGCGGCCGGCGTCGACCCGGCCGGGACCGAGGTCGTGATCCACGCGGTACTCGACGACCCGGCCGACCCGCGCGGCTACTCGCTGCTGTCCGAGCGGCTGCCCGGTACGTTCGCCGACCGGGTCGCCGTACCGCGCGCGAACCTCGTACCCAAGCCGAAGGAGCTGTCCTGGGCGGAGGCGGCATGCCTGCCGACGGCCTGGCTCACCGCGTACCGGATGCTCCGCACGGGGCGCGTCGACGAGGCGGACGCGGTGCTCGTGCAGGGCGCGGGCGGCGGGGTCGCCACGGCCGCGGTCGTGCTTGCGGTCGCCCTGGGCAAGCGGGTGTACGCGACGAGCCGCGATGCCGGGAAGCGGGCCCGGATCGCCGAGCTGGGCGCGATCGCGGTGGAGTCCGGGGTACGACTGCCGGAGCGGGTCGGCGTGGTCATCGAGACGGTGGGCGCCCCGACATTCCCGCACTCGCTGAAGTGCGCGGCGCACGGCGGCCGGATCGTCGTGTCCGGCGCGACGGGTGGCGCCGAGGCGACCGTGAACCTGCGCCGGGTCTTCGCGCTCCAACTGGAGATCCTCGGTACGTCGATGGGTACCGCGACCGAGCTGGCCGAGCTGGCGACGCTCTGCGCCGAGCGGGGAATCCGGCCGGTCATCGACACGGTGTTCCCGTTCGCCCGGGCCCGGGACGCGTTCGCCCGGCTGGAGTCCGGTGCGGTGTTCGGCAAGCTGGTCCTCGACCACACCGCCTAGCGCCGGACCAACCTGGCGCCCCGGCCAACCTAGAGCCGGTCCTCCATCGTGCCCACCGGGCCGGAGTAGCCGGCGATGCGGGTACGGGCCGTCCGGTCGCCGTACAGCGTCCAGCGCAGGAAGTCCGTGCTCGCCGCCGCGACCGTGGCGAACGACGGGGCACCGGTACGCAGGAACGGGTCGGTGTGTCCCTCGGCGGGCATCGAGAACAGCGCTTTGGCCCACGGGACACGCCGGTACGCCGCCCGCCCGGAGGCGTACGACACGACCTGGTCCTGCTGCCCGTGCACGAACAGCATGCTCGCCGGCGGTCCACTGTAGACGTCGCCGACGCCGACGGTGTTGCCGGCGAGCACGATCCCGGCGGTCAGCCGGGCGTCGCGGTGCGACGTGAACAGGCCGACCGTGGTGATCGCGCCGGCCGAGTGCCCGGCGGCGGCCACATGCGCGGTGTCCAGCCGCCCGCGCAGCGGGTCTGGGGCCGTACCGTCGAGCGCGAGCACGCTCGTCAGCACCGCCGACGCGTCGCCCGGCTGGTTGACCACGTCCAGCACGTCGAACGACGTGACGCCGAAGCTGGTGTGCGGGAAGGCGGGCGCGGCGACGACAAAGCCGGCGGCCGCCCACCGCGCGAGCAGCTGCTGGTAGACGGCGGGTATCGCGGTCAGCCCATGGCTGAACACGATCACCGGGAACCGGCCGGCGGCCGGGGTCGCGTCGGCTCGGGCACTGCCCGCCGACGCG
>JAEHDK010000414.1 GCA_016880465.1 Micromonosporaceae bacterium | reverse complement strand
TAAGCAGTGGCCCGGTGCGCCGGGCCACTGCCCTTCTCCGGCCGGTTGACCGCGACGGGTTGAATGGCGTCATGACCGCCGCCGTACCGCCGATCTGGGCCCACGACTCCAGTCCCGACGAGATCGAGTCGCGCGCCGAGTTGGACGCCCACCTCGCCACCGGAACGCTCGCCGGGCTGACCGTGCAGGGCCTCCGCCTCGACGTCGACCCGCCCGACCTCGGCGGCGTCGAGCTGACCGACACGTACTTCGTCGGCTGCTCGTTCGCCTCGCGGGACGTCGAGGCCGACCTCGTACGCCGCGGCGCGCACGTCGTACCGCCGGCCGACGGCGTGCCGTACCCGTCGCACCCGGCCCGGCTCTACACCCCGGACGACCTCGCGGCCGGCTTCGGTACGGGCGGCTTCACGGCCATGTACGACACCGTGGTGTACCACCACTTCCTGGCCCGCGGTGGTGCCCTGCCGGACATCCGCGAGGCGCTCGCCCAGCGGCTGCACGACCACGGCATCGACGACGCGCTCGACGACGCGACCTTCGACTGGGTACGGGCAAGCGGGCCGGCGCCGACGGCGATCGGCGTGATGGGCGGGCATGCGGTCCTCCGCGGCACCCCCGAGTACCGGCTCGCCGCGCACCTCGCATGGCGGCTGGCGCGGGCCGGGCGGCTCGTCATCACCGGCGGCGGCCCGGGCGTGATGGAGGCCGCCAACCTGGGCGCCTACTTCGCGACCGCCGAGGAGACCGAGCTGTCCACCGCGATCGACCGGCTCGCCACCGCACCCGCGTTCCGCGACCACGACCCGTACACCGCCGCGGCGCTCGCGGTACGCCGGGCGTGGCGGATGACACCGGCGCCGGCCGGGACCGGGCCGAGCGGCGACGGGCTGGCCACCGGCTGGCCGCGGGCCGGCGGCCTGGGCATACCCACCTGGCTGTACGGTCACGAGCCGGCGAACCTGTTCGCCGGCCGGATCGCCAAGTACTTCTCGAACGCGCTGCGCGAGGACACCATCCTGCGGCTGGCCCGCGGCGGCGTCGTCTTCGCGCCCGGCCGCGCCGGCACCCTCCAGGAGGTCTTCCAGGCCGCGACCAAGGCGTTCTACGCGACCGACGGTGCGTCCGGCCCGTTCGTCTTTCTCGACAAGCGATTCTGGACCGAGGTGCAGCCGGTCGAGGTCATCCTCCGGCCACTGCTCGCGGGCTCGCCGTACGGCGACCTGTCCGGCCTAGTCCATCTCACCGACGACGTGGACGAGGCGGCCGGCCTGCTCGTCGGCCCGCCGCCCCGCTGAGTCCGGTCGCAACCGGCCGTCGCTACCGCAGCGTGGTGCCCGTCGAGCGCAGGTCCTCGCACGCCTGCACGACCCGCTTCGCCATGCCCTCCTCGGCGGACTTGCCCCAGGTACGCGGGTCGTACGCCTTCTTGCTGCCGACGTCGCCGTCGACCTTGAGTACGCCGTCGTAGTTGGTGAACATGTGCCCGGCGACCGGGCGGGTGAACGCGTACTGGGTATCCGTGTCGACGTTCATCTTCACCACGCCGTAGTCGAGCGCGGCCCGGATCTCCGAGAGCAGCGAACCGGAGCCGCCGTGGAACACGAGGTACAGCGGCTTCTCCTTGTCGCACTGGGCGCCGACCGCATCCTGGATCTCCTTGAGGATGTCCGGCCGCAGCTTCACGTTGCCCGGCTTGTACACCCCGTGCACGTTGCCGAACGTCAGCGCGGCGAGGTACCGGCCCTTCTCGCCGAAGCCGAGCGCCTCGACCAGGGCCAGCCCGTCGCTCGCGTTCGAGTAGAGCTTGTTGTCGATCGCGCCGACGACCCCGTCCTCCTCGCCGCCCACGACCCCGACCTCGACCTCGAGGATCACCCGTGCGGCGGCCGCCTCGGCGAGCAGCTCCTGCGCGGTCTGCAGGTTCTCGGCGAGCAGCTCGGCCGAGCCGTCCCACATGTGCGACTGGTACAGCGGCGGCTCGCCCCGGGCGACGCGCTGCTTGGAGATGGCCAGCAGCGGCCGGACGAACCCGTCGAGCTTGTCCTTGGGGCAGTGGTCGGTGTGCAGGGCGACGTTGACCGGGTACTTCCTGGCGACCTCGTACGCGTACCCGGCCAGCGCGACCGCGCCGGTCACCATGTCCTTCACGGTCGGCCCGGACAGGTACTCCGCGCCGCCGGTCGAGACCTGGACGATGCCGTCGCTCTCCGCCTCGGCGAAGCCGCGCAGCGCCGCGTTGAGCGTCTGCGACGAGGTGACGTTGATCGCCGGGTACGCGTACGCGCCCGCCTTGGCGCGGTCGAACATCTCGGCGTAGACCTCAGGGGAAGCGATGGGCATCTCGGTGCTCCTTGACCTCAGACGGCTGCTTGACCTCGGACGGCGGCGGGGCGGGACCCGCATTGTCCCCGTTCCGCAGTATCTCGCAGCGCCAACCGGCGCGCGCCCTCGGACGGATACCCGTACGGTGGAAAACGGGTGACCGGGCCGGAGAGGGGCGACGGATGGCGCAACCCGGAGAAGAGTTCGAGCCGGAGGACCACCTCGAGCCGGACGAGCGGGATCCCGAGGCCTCGCCGGAGGACGCGGTCGAGCAGGCCACGCCGGCCAACCCGGCCGAGGAGCCGATCGAGGTGCACCGCGGGCTCGAGGTCGGCGAGTGGGACGCGATCGAGCAGGCCCAGGTGGTGGACCTCGACGAGGACTACCGCTGAGCGTCCAGCGCGAACGCGGCGTACCCGACGACCCGGCTACGGTCCCCGGCGGTATCCGCCGAGGTGCACCGGTGCAGGAGTTGGGCGCGCAGGCCGCGCAGCCGGGCCCAGCCGACCAGGCCGCGCAGGCCGAAGACGCCGCAGGCGTCCCGTACGCCGATCCGCTCGGCGGCGAGCTCGAGGACGGCCCGGGTGGTGCGCTCGTCCTGCGCCCGGGCGGCGTCCTCGTCGAGGTAGTGCGACAGGTCGGTACTGCACAGCAGGACCGTGCCGGCCGGACCGCTCGCCAGGGCGGCCGCGATCGTCACCGCCAGCTCGTCCGGGGTGCACTGTCCACACGCGACCGGCAGGACCGGCACGCCGGCCGGCAGGATCCGCTGCAGGAACGGCAGCTGTACCTCGATCGAGTGCTCGGCCAGGTGCGGCGCGTCGTCCGCGACCACCCGCGCGTCCCGTAGCAGCGCCTGCGCGCCGGAAACGTCCACCGGGATCTCGCCCAGCGGTGTCCGCCAGCGCGCTGCGGCCGGGACCGCACAACCCGTCAGGGGTACGTAGTGGCTCGGGCCGAGCAGCACGACGCGATCGATCCGCCCGGCATGCGGGCGGAGCCGGGCATAGACCTGCGCCGCCGTCGGGCCGGAGTACCGGTACCCGGCGTGCGGCACCACGTACGCCTGGGCCAGCGGCGCCCCGTCGGGCACCTCGACCGCGTCCAGCAGCGCGTCGACCTGCCGCGCCAGCCCGCTCGCCGTGGCCGGGTAGAAGTGGCCCGCGACCGCGGGCGGCCGGGCGGCCGGCTCCTCAGCCACGGGACCGGCGCCGGTCGTGCGCGCCCGACCCGGGATCGGCCAGCCGGACGGGCAGCCGCCGCGCACCCCACCGGCCCTGCGGGCCGTCGTACACCCCGGGCAGTTGGGTTCCACAGTGGACGCAGTGGCCGGTGTCGTCCAGGCCGTACTCGCCGAGCACGTACCAGTCCCGCACGACCACCGGTGCGGCGCATCCCGGGCACACCGTGCTCTGCCCGGCCGGGTCGTGGATGTTGCCGGTGTAGACGTACCGCAGGCCGTGCTCCTGGGCGATGCGGCGGGCGCGGCGCAGGGTCTCCGGCGGCGTGCCGGGCACGTCGCGCATCTTGAAGTCCGGGTGGAACGCGGAGAAGTGCAGCGGTACGTCGGTGCCGAGGTGCTCGACCAGCCACCCGCACTCCGCCGCGATCTCGCCGGCCGAGTCGTTGTGCCCCGGGATCAGCAGCGTGGTGATCTCGAACCAGACCGGCGAGTCGCGCAGGAACTCCAGGGTCTCCAGCACCACCGGCAGCTTCGCGAAGGTGATCTTCTCGTAGAACTCGGTCGTGAACGCCTTGAGGTCGATGTTCGTCGCGTCCATGTGCTGGAAGAACTCCGCGCGCGGTGCCGGGTTGACGTACCCGGCCGACACCGCGACCGCCTTGATCCCGCGGTCCCGGCACGCGTCCGCCACGTCCATGGCGTACTCCATGAAGATCACCGGGTCGTTGTACGTGAACGCGACCGACCGGCAGCCCAACCGCTCGGCGGCCGCGGCCAACGCCTCCGGCGCCGCCGCTGCGGACAGCGTGTCGATCTCCCGGGACTTGGAGATGTCCCAGTTCTGGCAGAACCGGCAGGCGAGGTTGCAGCCGGCGGTACCGAACGAGAGCACCGCCGAGCCCGGCAGGAAGTGGTTGAGCGGCTTCTTCTCGATCGGGTCGACGCAGAACCCGGACGACCGGCCGTACGACGCCAGCACGATCTGGTCGTCGACCCGGCCACGGACGAAGCACAGCCCGCGCTGGCCCTCGTGCAGCTTGCAGGCGCGGGGGCAGACGTCGCACTGGATCCGGCCGCCGGGCACCGGGTGCCAGTACGCCGTCGGCACCGTGTAGGGATCAGCCAGGCTCAACGTGTCCGCGGGGGCCGCTGCCATGCACCAACGCTAGGCCGTCCCGCCCCGCACGCAACCTTTTCCGGCGTACGGGAGTCCTTGGCACCTGGGTACCTGGGCGGCGGCGCCGGACTTCGAGCAGCCGGCAGCACCCGCTCGCCGGAGCGCAGCCGGAAAGCAGCTGTGTGATCGGCATCGGCGCGTGGTACCGGATGCCGTACCGCCGGGGCAGACGGCGGTGCACCGGGGGATCGTCGAGCACGGCGAGACGTCGACATCGGCAGAGGCGCCGGTGGTCATCGAGTAGCCTAGGTCGCCGTGGACACCGTCGAGCACACGCGTGCGCTGAGCGAGAACCTCTCCTTCAACCCGCTCAACCCGCGGGACTGGCTCCACCTGTTCGGGCCGTTCGCGCTCGTCGGTGTCTGGCTGATCATGTTCGCCGAGACCGGCCTGCTGGTCGGGTTCTTCATGCCGGGCGACTCGCTGCTCTTCGTGGCCGGGGTGGCCGCCTCGCCGGTCGCCGAGGCGATCCTCGGCGACGGGCTGACCATCCCGCTCGTGCCGCTGCTGATCGGCGCGCCGATCTGTGCGATCGCTGGCGCCCAGTTCGGGCACTACCTGGGCGCGCGCTACGGGCGGCGGATGTTCGACCGGCCGGACTCGCGGTTGTTCCGGCGCGAGCACGTCGTCAAGGCGGAGTACTACTTCAACAAGTTCGGCCCGGCCAAAGCGGTCGTGCTGGCGCGGTTCATCCCGATCGTGCGGACGTTCCTCAACCCGGTGGCCGGCGTACTCGAGATGCCGGCCCGTACGTTCTTCCTCTGGAACGTGGTCGGCGGGATCCTGTGGACCGACGGCGTGCTCCTCGCCGGGTACTTTCTGGCCGAGCGGATCACCAAGGTCATGTCACCCGACGACATCGACCGGTACATCCTGCCGGTGGTCTTCGTGATCGTGCTGATCTCGGTGATGCCGGTGTTCGTGGAGATCCTGCGCGACCGCCGGCAACGGCGCCGGGCGGCGCAGACCGAGGCCGCGCGGGCCACGGCGGCGGACAACGAGCTGCCGCGCCGCGGCTGACCGAAGCTCACCCCGGTCGGCTCAGCCGAGCAGGGCGCGGAGGAACACGGTCTGGATATCGGCCACGTCACGGATGCTGGTCGCCACCCCGTCGGTCATCTCGGCGATCGCGTTCAGCTGCGACATGTCGATATCCGCACCCACGCCGATCACGGTGACCTCGATCGGCTTGGTCACCACCGAGAGCGTCTCCAGCTCCCGGTCGAGCTCCTCCAGGCTCTCGATCTGCGACGTGCTGCTCGCGCCGTCGGTGAACACGATGAGCCGGTTCGCGACGGCCGGATCGTACCCCTTGACCATGGCCCGGTACGCGTCCCGCAGCGAGGTGAACAGGTCGGACTCGTCGGTGGCGGCGGTACGGATGCCCTGGATCTTCTGCCCGATCGCGAGCCGGTTGTCCGCGGTGAGCGGGACGATCGGCGAGAGCTCGGCGTGCGTCGCGCCGAACGTCCAGATGCCGAGCGAGCTGGTGTCCGTGAACAGTTCGAGGCCGGCCCTCGCGGCCTGCTGCAACAGCGCGAGACGGGTCGTGCCGGGCCGGCCGGGCAGCAGGCTGGCCATCGAGCTGGACGTGTCGATCAGGGTCAGCGCACGGGACGGCGAGTTCGCCGCACTCCAGTAGCCGAGCGTCTCCGCGACCTTGGCGCCGTCGCCGAGCGGGCTCGGCGTCACCGGCGCCGCGGTGACCCCGTGCCCGACCGGGAAGCCGGCGCCGCTCGTCCCGTCCGGTGCGCGGAACCCGCGGCTGGCAAAGGGCTCCCGGTAGGTGTTCGACAGCAGGGCGGACCGGAAGCTGGTCGCGGCCAGCTCCAGGTCGCGCGGTACGCCGGTCAGCGTCGCGTACGGATAGTCCAGCGTCGGACCGCCCGCGGCCAGCGGCACCGCCGCAAGCGGCGCAGTGGGACTGGCCGCGTTGGCGGCGATCACCGCCTGCTCGCTCATCGGCGCCACCTTGATGCCCTGGGCGAACGCCTTGGGCAGGCTGGCGACGTCGGCGACGCGGCCCCGGTTGATCATCCGGTAGACGGCGATCAGCGCCGGCACCTTGGTCTCGTCGGTCACCACCGCGTTCCGGACGATCATCGCGCCGGCCAGGCTCGCCGAGTCGCGGCGCGGATCGACGACGCCCATCGCGAACTGCGGTGGCCGCCGTTCCTGGATCGCCTTCTGCGCGTCGGTCAGCGCCGCCTGCAGCAGACCAGCCGCCCCGCTGCCACCGAGTCCGCCGGCGGCGGCCGCTGCCGCCTCCGGCATCCCGAACACGACCGGGCTCAGCGCGATCGACGGCGCGGATACGTCCACGACCGTACGGTCGACCGCGGTGATCCGGCCGAGCCAGGCGGTGGAGTCGGGGATCCAGACCGCGGGCAGGTCGGAGTCCTTCGGGGTCGGTGCGGGCTGGGCAGCCACGTCCAGGCTGCCACCCACCCGGACGGCGAGCGAGCTGGCCAGCTCGGCCGGGGCGACCGCGCGCACGTCGACCTGTACGCACCGGCCGTTCACCTGTGGGCTGGTCGTCATCCAGCGCCGGGCGGCCTCCGCGACCGCGGGCGCGACCTCCGGCGCAACGGCCACCGGCAGCCGTACCTCGGTGCGGCACCCGTTCGCGTCGGCCGAGACGACCCGGACCGCGAGGGCGGTAAGACCGACGAGCGCAGCCACGGCAAGGACCAACAACGGTGCTCGTGGTGCCCGCCGACCGGGCCGGCCGGAGGGTCGATGACGTCCCGACACGGATCCCTCGCAGTCTCCCCGTGCCTCCACCACACACGGGGCTCCCGCCAGCCTAGGGCGCTGACTACGATCCGCAAGGGGACGATCAACCCATACCCTATGCAGTCATGAAGTTAGACCGGCAAAGATCACGCTGCGTAAGTACGGACCAAACGATCTGTCGACGGCCCCGCGGCTCACCGGCGCGGAACGATACGCCGGCCGCCCCGCCGCGAGCTATGGACACTGCGGCGAGGCGGCCCGGCTTCGGACCTCAGCGGGCGGCCTTCTTCGTCGCACGCTTGCGCGGCGGGGTCAGCAGCTCGGCGATCGTGGCGATCGCCGACGGGACCAGCCGGTAGTAAGCCCACACGCCGCGCTTCTCCCGCTCCAGCAAGCCGGCTTCGGTGAGGATGCGCAGGTGGTGGCTGACGGTCGGCTGAGACAAGCCGAGCGGTGCGGTCAGGTCACAGACGCACGCTTCGCCCTCCGGTGCCGACTGGATGAGGCTGAGCAGCCGCAGCCGGGCAGGATCGGCGAGCGCCTTGAGCACCCCAGCGAGGCGCTCGGCATCGGATCGGTCAATCGGCTCGCCGGCCAGCGGCGAGATCTGAGGCATGGTCATTTCGGCCAACGCTGTTCCCACGTAATCCATCCTTCCACCAACACCATCGACCCGCCTGCATATGCGCAGGTCCGAATCGACAATTTTTCAGGCCACACGGCCGAGGTCGACCAACGTAAACGCTGAGCGGTCCGCCAGACCTGTGGGTCGGACGGTACCGCCCGCTCCCGGATCGACAATAACCGCAACGCCGGCAAAGTCGGTGCCGGCCTCCCGTAATACGTGCACATCGGTCGACGCGCCGGCGGCCGTCGAGGTGTCCTCCAGCGCGGACCCCGCGACGACCGGCGACCGAGGAACCCTCGGTGCGCCGTCGTAGCCCATGCTCCCTACCACTTCCCACCACGGGTACGTCGACCGCGCGCCCTTGCGCGGCCGCCGCAGGCCCCATGGCGATGGCCACCGGATCAGCGCCGGGAGTGGTGCCGCCCACCGCCTCGATATCCCGGTCCACAGCCAGATCCAGCGTGACCCGGCCGACGACCCGCCCCGGCAAGCGGTGCGCAGCGACGATCCATCCCTCGACCACGGCCGTGTCGATGATGAATTTCCGCAGGTCGTCGCGGTCGGCCATGCATTGCAGCGTACCGATCAAGCGAAACTCGTAAACCAACGGGGCGGTTCGGGTCTGAAGTACCGGCGGGTAGCCCGAGCCACCGCATGGACGAGGATCGTCAATCGGATCGCTCACCGCCCCGGGTGTCCCGGGCGACCCGCCGCAACAGCCCCAGCGGCGCATGCCGGCCGAGGGTAACCGCGATCTTGTACTTCCAGTTGGGTACGCTGACCGCTTTGCCCCGATCGAGGTCTCGCAGTCCTTGTCGGACCACGGCGTCGGCGTCCAACCACAGCCAGTTCGGGGTCTTCGACATGTCGATGCCGGCCCGCTGGTGGAACTCCGTACGCGTGTAGCCGGGGCAGAGCGCCATGACGCGTACCCCGTGCCGGCGGACCGACAGCGCCACGGACTGGCTGAAGTTGGTGACCCAGGCCTTCGACGCGGGGTACGTCGAGCCCGGCATGACCGCGAAGAACCCGGCCACCGACGAGACATTGATCACGCTGCCGCGCCGCCGCTCGACCATGCCGGGCAGCGCGGCGAGGGTCAGCCGCAGCACGGCCTCGACGTTCAGCCGCAGCAGCCCGGCCTCGCGGTCGGCGGTCGACCGGACGAACGAGGTGTTCAGGCTCCGGCCGGCGTTGTTGACCAGCAGATCGATCGGGGGCTCGGCGCCCAGCCGGTCCGCCACCGCGGTGCAGCCTGCCTCGCTGGCGAGGTCGGCGACCAGCGGTGTCACGGTCACGCCGTGCCGCTCGGCCAGCGCGGTCGCGACCCCGGCCAGCCGCTCGCCACCGCGGGCGACCAGCACGAGGTCGTACCCGTCGGCCGCCAGCCGCCGCGCGAAGCTGGCCGCGCGCAAGCCGGTGCTCGAGGCGCCTTCGACATGTCGATGCCGGCCCGCTGGTGGAACTCCGTACGCGTGTAGCCGGGGCAGAGCGCCATGACGCGTACCCCGTGCCGGCGGACCGACAGCGCCACGGACTGGC
>JAEHDK010000041.1 GCA_016880465.1 Micromonosporaceae bacterium | reverse complement strand
GCCGCCGACGTCTGCGCCGCGTACCAGCGCATCGCGACCACCGGCCGCGCCGATCCCGCGGCCGTGGCGCTGCTGCGCCGGTCGAGTCCGTCCACAGTGCTCGATCGGATCACCGCGCCGGCGCTGCTGATCCAGGGCACCGCGGACACGCTGTTCCCGCTGTCCGAGGCGGACGCCAATGCGCGCGGGATCGCCGCGAACTGCCAGCCGGCCGCGGGCCGCTGCACGCCGGTACGGGTCGCCTGGTTCACCGGCGGTCACGACGGCGGCGCGGGCCCGAGGACGGACCAGGACCGGCTGCGGTTCCTCACCCTCCAATGGCTCGACCACTACGTCAAGACAGCCGGTGCGGCACCGGCCGACAGCTTCACCTACTCCCGGATCACCGGGTTCAACGCGGTCGACCGCGGCCTGGTCAGTGCCGCATTCTCGGTGCCGGACTACCCGGGCCTGGGTGGCCAGGGCACGACCCGGGTCACCGTGCAGGGCCCGCCGCAACCGGCCGCCAACCCGCCGGCCGGCAACCCGGCGGCCATCTCGTCCGTACCGTCCACCGGCGGCCTGGCCTCGTTCGTCAACGGGGTCGTCACCGACCTGCCCGGACAGTACGGCGCGTTCCGCTCCGCCCCGCTTCCGTCCACCGTGGACGTTGTGGGCGCGCCGACGGTCACCATCCGGGCCGCGTCACCGACCGGTGAGGCGGTGCTGTTCGTCAAGCTCTACGACGTCGATCCGCGCGGGGAAGCCTCCCTGTCCAACGGGCTCATCGCACCCGTACGCCTGACCGACCTGCCGCCCGACATCGCCGACGCGAAGCCGGTGACCGTCACCCTGCCGGCGATCGTGCGGCGCATCGAGGCGGGACACCGGTTGCGGATCACGATCGCGTCGGCCGACCAGGGGTACGCCACGCCGGTGAACCCGACCGTGTACACCGTGGCGCTGGGTTCGGGGAACCAGGCCGCGGTGACCCTGCCGACCGTGGCCGGTACGCCGATCCCGAACCCGTCCGTGCTCTGGCGGTGGATCCTGGCCGGCCTGATCCTCGCGGTCGCCGTCGGGCTCGCCGCCGTGCTGCTGGTCGCGCGCCGGCGGCGCCGGTACGCCGGCCGCTCGGTCGTCGCCGAGCACGCCGATACGCCGCTCGTCGTCCAGGGTCTGCGCAAGGCGTACGGCGACGGGTTCGTGGCGGTGTCGCGGGTCGACTTCACGGTCCGGCGTGGACAGGTAATGGGCCTGCTCGGACCCAACGGTGCCGGCAAGACCACGACGCTGCGCGTCATCCTGGGGCTCACCCGGCCGACGAGCGGCGAGGTGCTGGTCTTCGGCCACCCACTGGCCGCCGGTGCGCCCGTCCTGTCCCGGCTCGGCGCGCTCGTCGAGGGGCCCGGCTTCCTGCCGCACCTGTCCGGGCTGGACAACCTGCGCACCTACTGGCGGTCGACCGGCCGGCCGGAGGCCAGCGCCCACCTGGCCGAGGCGCTGGAGATCGCCGGCCTCGGCGACGCGATCCACCGCAAGGTGCGCAAGTACAGCCACGGCATGAAACAGCGGCTCGCGATCGCGCAGGCGATGCTCGGCCTGCCCGAGCTGCTGGTGCTCGACGAGCCGACCGACGGACTCGATCCGCCGCAGATCGCCGAGATGCGGCGGGTGCTCCAGCGGTACGCGACCGACGGCCGGGCGGTGCTGGTCTCCAGCCACCTGCTCGCCGAGGTGGAGCAGACCTGTACCCATGTCGTCGTCGTACACAGGGGCGAGATCGTGGCGGACGGCCCGGTGGCGGATATCGTCGGGGACTCGCCCTCCGTCCACCTCGATGTGTCCGATGTGGCGGCGGCGACCACCGTTCTTGGCGACCTGCCCGGCGTACGCTCGGTGAGCGCCAACGGCACCGGCATCGTCGTCGACATCGACGGCCGGCCCCGGGCCTCGGTCGTCGAGGCGCTGGTCCGGGCCGGGATCGGCGTCGACCGCGTCGTACCGCGGCGCCGGCTGGAGGACGCGTTCCTGGCCCTGGTCGGCGAGTCGACGCAGACAGGGGGCGAGGGATGAGCGTGGCCCCGGACGGCGCGGCGGTGGGCTACCGGCCGCGACACACGTTCTCGTGGTGGACCGAGGTACGCCGGCAGGCGACCCGCCGGCGGACCCAGCTCGCGCTCGCCTTCATGGTCCTGCTGCCGTTGATCATCCTGGCGGCCTTCCAGTTCGGCGGCAACGACGAGGGGGACGGGGACGGCCAGTTCTCCAGCCTGGTCAGCCTCGCCACCACGGGCGGGCTCAACTTCACCCTGTTCACCATTTTCGTGTCGGCCGGGTTCCTGCTGGTCGTCGTCGTCGCCCTGTTCTTCGGCGACACGGTGGCGAGCGAGGCAAGCTGGGGGAGCCTGCGGTACCTGCTTGCGATTCCGGTACGCCGAGCCCGGCTGCTCGGCGTGAAGTTGCTCGTCTCGCTGGCGTACGCGCTGCTCGCCATCGTCGTGCTGGCGGCGACCGCGCTCCTGGTCGGTACGCTGCGGTACGGCTGGCACCCGCTGTCCAGCTCGGTCTCGGCCGAGCTCGCGCCGGGGCAGGGACTGCTGCGACTGGTCGGCGTGCTGGGCTACATCGCGCTGACCATGCTGGTGGTCGCCGGCCTGGCCGTCCTGCTCTCGGTGTCGACCGACGCGCCGCTCGGCGCGGTCGGCGGCGCGGTGCTGCTGTTCGTCCTGTCGAGCATCCTCGACCAGATCACCGCTCTCGGCGTCATCCGCCAGTTCCTGCCGACCCACTGGAACGACGCGTGGCGGGGGCTGCTGGCGACTCCGATGCAGACGGACGACGTGGTCAAGGGCGCTATCGCGGCGATCTGCTACACCACGCTGTTCTGGTCGCTCGCGTTCTGGCGGTTCCTGCGCAAGGACATCGTGTCCTAGCCGACCTCGATCGCCGCGACCGCGGCCCAGGTGATCTCACCGACCTGCGTCAAGGTGCCGTCGGGCAGGCGGGCGGTCTGTGTACTCCGGAATGGTGCTCATCGGGGGTCGCTCGGGCCAGCTGATCTCGTAGTCGTCCGGGCCGACCGCACCGCCGTCACCGCGCCGGAACTGGGTCAACGTGGTCCACAGTGGATAGTCCGGGGCCACCCGCCGGCCGACCGCGTGCATGATGGTCGCGGCCATCCGGCCGAGTGCCGCGGTGTCCTGGTGCCCGTGGGTACGGGAGCCGAGGTCGACCTGGGCGATGGCGTCGAGCCCGTGCGCCCGGTACGCGTCGATCAGCAGCCCGGTCTCCACGCCGTACCCGGCCGCGAACGGCAGCGTTTCGAGCAGGCTGCGGCGGGCGGCGTACTCGCCGGCGAGCGGTTGCACCACGCCCGCCAGCTCGGGGAAGAAGGCGTTCAGCAACGGTCGGGCCACCAGCTCGGTGACCCGACCGCCGCCCTCGACCGACCGGTCCAGCAGGGGCCGGTCGTAGAACGCCTTCACCATCAGTACTCCGGGATCGGTCAGCAGCGGGCCCAGCAGCCCGGTGACGAACGACTCGCGGAAGTCGGTGAGGTCGGCGTCGACGTACACCAGCAGGTCGCCGCGGGTGACGGCGAGCGCCTTCCAGAGGACCTCGCCCTTGCCGGGGTGGGAGCCGTACGCCGGCAGGATGTCGTCGCGGTGGTGGACCGTCGCGCCCGCGGCGGCGGCCACGGCCGCGGTGCGGTCCACCGAGCCGGAGTCCACCACCACGATCTCGTCGACGAGCCCGGCCAGGCGGCGCACCCCGGCGACGATCTCACCGACCGTCGGCTCCTCGTCCAGCGCGGGCAGTACGACGCTGATCGAAGTCGAGCCCTTGGCGGCGCGCAGTGCACCGGCCGGCCAGTCGCTCGCGCGCGACGTACGCCGCTCGAACCACTTCTCCGCAAGGGGGTGCACCAGAGCAGCGTAGGCGGACCCCTTCCGGGATGCGCGCGGGGAAGCTACCGTCCGGAGCCATGCGCGAGCCCGATGTGCTGACGATCGGCGGGCCCGAGCGGCCCCGGCTGCCTCGCGCGGTCCGGTTCGGACTCGCGGTCCTGCTGGCGGCGGCGGTAGGCGGCAGGTCATCCTGCGGCTTGCCGACGGCACGACGTACGGGGTGCCGGACCGCATCCACCTGAGCGTGCTGGCCGACGCCATGTGCAGCGACCCGAACGGCTCGGGTTAGACTTGATCTCACAACTGCATACCTCATCCAGAGGGGCTGAGGGACCGGCCCGATGACGCCCCGGCAACCACCGCAGCGCGGCGGCAGGTGCCAATTCCGGCCCACCCGTGGCGTGGGACAGATGAGAAGGAGCGCCATGACGGCGACGATCGACCCGGTCCAGACCCTTGCCAACCCCGCCCGCGGGCTGGTGTGTCGCGCTTGCGGCGCCGCCTACCCGCTCGCCGCCCAGCACGCCTGCTACGCCTGTTTCGGCCCAGTCGAGGTCGGGTACGACGCCGACGCGCTGCGCCGCGTCACGCGGGAACAGATCGCCGCCGGACCGGACAACCTGTGGCGGTACGCCGGGCTGCTCCCCGCGGGCCACGATCCGGCCGCGCGGGTCACCCTCAACCCGGGAATGACTCCGCTGGTACGCGCCGACCAGCTCGCGGCGGCCGTTGGGCTGCGGGCACCGCTGTGGGTGAAGGACGACTCGGCCAACCCGACGCACTCGTTCAAGGACCGGGTCGTGTCCGTCGCGCTGACCGCCGCGCGGGCGCTCGGGTTCACCCGGTACGCGTGTGCGTCGACCGGGAACCTCGCGAACTCGGTTGCCGCGCATGCCGCCCGGGCCGGCGTACCGAGCGTGGTGTTCATCCCGGCCGACCTGGAGGCCGGCAAGGTTGTGACGACCGCGGTGTACGGCGGCGACGTCGTCGCGGTCGACGGCTCGTACGACGACGTGAACCGGTTGTGCGGCGAGCTGGTCGAGACCGACGACTTCGCCGACACGGCATTCGTCAACGTGAACGTGCGCCCGTACTACGCCGAAGGATCGCGCACGCTCGGGTACGAGGTGGCCGAGCAGCTCGGCTGGCGGCTGCCCAGCCAGGTGCTGCTCCCGATGGCCAGCGGCGAGCTGCTCACCAAGGTGGACAAGGCATTCAGCGAGTTGGTCGAGATCGGTCTGGTCGAGCCGCCGGCCGGGGGGTGGCGGGTCTTCGGCGCGCAGTCCGCCGGCTGCGACCCGATCGCGACCGCGTTGCACACCGGTGCGGGCACCATCACACCGGTACGGCCGACCGGGATCGCGAAGTCGTTGAACATCGGTGACCCCGCGGCCGGCCCGTTCGCGCTGGACGCGGTCCGGCGTACCGGCGGCTGGATGGACTCGGCGCACGACGAGGAGATCCGCGAGGGGATCCGCCTGCTCGCGCGCACCACCGGCATCTTCGCCGAGACGGCCGGTGGTGTCACGGTCGCCGTGCTGCGCAAGCTCGTCGCCGCCGGCCGGCTCGATCGCGACGCCGAGACAGTCGTGTTCAACACCGGCGAGGGGTTGAAGACGCTGGATGCGGTCGCCGAAACCGTCGGGCCGACGCACCGGGTGCGACCGTCACTCCGCGCTGCCCGCGACGCCGGTCTGCGGTGATCGACACAGCGAGTTCACAGCGCCGAATCACTACCCTCGGTGAGGCAATCATGCGCCGGCGAGTGCGGATCAATCAGGCGTTTGTATCGGTAGTTCGGGTGATCGGTGGAGCCGAGGTGCATGTTCGGGGGATGCCTTGGTAGCACTGGGTAACTGGCGTTTTGCCGAACGTCGAGAAACGCCCGGCGGAGGACTTGACGACGGCCCGTAGACCGCGCAGGATGCTGCGTGCGGGAGGACGCATCGCCGCAAGGGCTGGACCTGAGCTTGGTAACAATCTCTTCCCAGACACCTGCGACCCGACGCCGGAGGCGTCGTGCGAGCGTCCTCCCGACCATAACTATGGGCGGTAACTTCGGGCTCGCCTCCGCTCGCCCGGCCGCCGCAAATCAGTCGCGACCGGGGGGGGTGGCCGGGCACCCTGGTTGGCATGCAGATCGCGATCTCAACACTCGACGTCGCCGATGACGCGCAGGTCGATGCGGTACACCGCGTGTTGACCGCAGCCCGCGCGCACGACGTACCCGACTTCCCGCCGCCATGCCGGTACCACCTGTACGGCATGTTCCGACATCCGGTCAGCCACACCCGCGGCGATTACGTTGTGGCCTGGCTGGACGGCCGGATCGTCGGGCTGCTCGGGTTGTCGATGCCGTTACGGGACAACGTCGAGAACTCCGAGATGGACCTTACGGTCGACCCGGCGTACCGGCGCCGCGGCGTAGGCAGTGCCCTGTACGAACGCGGGGTGCAGACGCTCCGGCGGGACGGCCGCAAACGGGTTGCCGGCATGGCCACCGAGCCGTTGGCGGGCGGAGTACCGCGGGACGACGCGGGCAACCAGTTCGCCGCCGCGATGGGGGCGAAGAACGCCATGCTGGACGTACGGCGCCGGCTCGAACTATCTACAGTGGACGACGCCCGGCTCGCCGAGATGCTGGCGGCGGCGTGGCATCGGGCCGGTGGCTACCGGTTCATCAGGTGGAACACGCGGACCCCGGACGAGCACACGGCGGACGTCGGGTACCTCGACGCCCGGCTCGTCACCGACGCGCCGATGGGCGACCTTGTCTGGGAGCCGGAGAAGATCGACACAGCGCGGATCCGGGAGGGTGAGGCGGCCCGCGAGGCGCGCGGTATCCGTACCTACACCGGGGGGATGGTGCACGAGCACAGCGGCCGCCTGGTCGCGCTGACCGCGATCGGCATGGAGCGGTCGCACCCGCACCATGCCACGCAGTGGATCACCATCGTCGATCCGGACCACCGCGGCCACCGGCTCGGTACCGTCGTGAAGCTCGAGAACCTGGCCTTCATCCGCAGCCACGAACCGGAGCTGTCGACCATCGACACCTGGAACGCGGACACCAACGGTTTCATGATCGACATCAACGAGGCGATGGGTTTCCGGCCCGTCGACGCGTGGGTGAACTGGCAGGCCGAGCTCTGAGCCTCAGTCCCGGACGAGGTCCCGGTGGATCGACAGGAATACCGAGTACGCGCGGCCGTCCGCATCCGGCGGGCGGCGCGCGTACTCGTCGAACAGCTCGCGGAGCCGAAGGCTCAGCTCGTCGTGGTGTTCGTCGGTGAGCCGCAGGCCCAGTCGGGTCCAGTCGGCATGGTCGGGGTCCACCAGCCGGATCTCGGCGAGGAATGCGTCCAGCACCGCGGCCCCACCGCCGCTGACGCCCGTCTCGCTGACATCGAGCGTCCACGACTTGCCGGTGCCCTGGTACGGCACCTCGCGGGAGCCGCGGGCGCCCCGCCGTACCGGCGCCGGTACGAGAAACCCCGTGGCCACGAGCTTGCGCACGTGGTGCAGCGTCGTAGCCGGGTTGGCCCCCAGCCGCTCGGCGATCTGCTTGTTGGTCAGCGCGCGGTCGATGCACAGCCGGATGATGCGCAGCCTGGTCGCGGACGCAAGTGCGCGTGCCTCGGCTTCGGTGGCCGGCCGCCGGTCGGTACCCATCTCCACCAGCCTAGGGCAACTGGTTGACTTTTCTCAATCATTGACGGAGGCTACCGACATGATCTCCCGGAAGTCCCGACTTGGTCTGTTGCGAGACCACGACTTCCGGCAGTTGTTCGTCGCCGACACGATCAGCCAGATCGGCACGCAGGTCACCACGATCGCGCTGCCGTTGGTCGCGATCCTGACCCTGCACGCCACTCCGTTCGAGGTCGGCCTGCTGGTCACCTGCGAGTTCATCGCGTTCCTGCTGGTCGGCCTGCCGGCGGGCGCATGGGTGGACCGGATGCGCCGTCGCAACGTGCTGATCGCGGGCGACCTCGGTCGAGCCGTCGCGCTTTGCTCCGTACCCCTGGCGTGGTGGGCCGGTGTGCTCGCGATGCCGCAGCTCTACGCGGTCGCGCTGGTCACCGGTGTGCTGACGGTGTTCTTCGACGTGGCCTACCAGAGCTACCTGCCGCACCTGGTCGGCCGGGACCACCTTGTCGAGGGTAACGCCAAGCTGGCAGCGGTCCAGAGCGTCAACCAGATCGGTGGCCCGGCCGCGGCCGGTCTCCTCGTACAGGCGCTGACCGCGCCGTTCTCGATCGCGGTCGACGCGATCAGTTTCCTCGGCTCGGCGCTGTTCGTCCGGCGGATCCGCAAGCGCGAGGAGCTGCCGCCGCCGAGCCCGGACCGGCACCTCGGCCGCGAGGTGCTGGAGGGTCTGCGGTTCGTGCTCGGCAACCGGCTGCTCCGGGCGATCGCGCTGACCACCTCGACGTCAAACCTGTCGGGCAACATCGCGTTCACCATGGTGATGGTGCTGCTGGCGGGTGAGCTGCGGCTGCCGGCGGGCGCGATCGGCCTGCTGTTCTCCTGCGGTGCGGTCGGCGGGCTGGCCGGCGCGCTGTCCGCGCGGCGGATCGCGCAGCGGTTCGGTCAGGGACCGACGATCTGGCTCTCGCTCACGGTCACCTCGCCGTTTGCCCTGGTCGCGCCGCTCGCGCAGCGCGGCTGGATGATGGTCGTGGTCGCCGTGGGCATGGCGATTGGGTGGTGGGGGAACGTCATCTACAACATCACCCAGGTCAGCTTCCGGCAGGGGCTCACCCCGGAGCGCCTGCTCGGCCGGATGAACGCCACCATGCGCTTCCTTGTCTGGGGCACTATCCCGATCGGCAGCTTCGTCGGTGGCGTGCTCGGCCAGACGCTCGGCGTACGGCCGACGCTGTGGATCGGGTTCGGCGGCGCCTGCCTCGCGTTCCTGCCGGCGCTGCTGTCGCCGCTGCGCACGATGCGTGAGCTGCCGGTCGCGCCGCCGTCCACTGTGGAACAAGAATCCGTCCCGGTTTCCTGACCCCGCTGGGCTGCGTTGTGGTCAGGTCCGTGGGTGGGGCGGCCAACCGCCCCACCCACCCAGCAAGGAGGTAGGTGTGGCAAAGCTCGGACTGCTTCGGGAACACGACTTCCGCCGGTTGTTCGTGGCCGACACGGTCAGCCAGGTCGGCACCCAGGTCAGCCAGCTCGCGATTCCGCTTGTCGCGGTCGTCACCCTGGGAGCCCGGCCGTTCGAGGTCGGCCTGCTGGTGACCGTGCAGACTGCGGCGTTCCTGCTGGTCGGTCTGCCGGCCGGCGCGTGGGTGGACCGGATGCGGCGGCGCAACGTGCTGATCGCCGGGGACCTCGGCCGCGCGGTCATGCTCGGGTCGATCCCGGTCGCCTGGTGGTTCGACGTGCTCACGATGGGGCAGCTGTACGTGGTCGCCGGGATCGTCGGCATCTTGACCGTGTTCTTCGACGTGGCCTACCAGAGCTACCTGCCGCACCTGGTCGGGCGGGACAACCTGGTGGAGGGCAACGCGAAGCTCGAGGTCGTCCGGGCGACCAGCTCGTTGGCCGGGCCGGGAGGCGCGGGCGCCCTGATCCAGGCGCTCACCGCGCCGTACGCGGTCGCCGTGGACGCGGTCAGCTTCGCGGCGTCCGCCCTGTTCGTCGGTCGGATCCGCAAGCGGGAGGAGCTGCCGCCGCCGAGTCCCAACCGGCACCTCGGCCGGGAGGTGTTGGAGGGCCTGCGGTTCGTCGTCGGCAACCGGCTGCTGCGCTCGATCGCGAGCTGCACGGGCTCGTTCAACCTGTTCTTCTCCATGGCGATGGCGATGGAGATCGTGTTCTTCGTCCGTACCCTCGGTATGTCGCCCGGGATGATCGGCCTGTACTACTCGATCGGCGCGGTCGGCGGCCTGATCGGCGCCTTCGTGGTGAAGCCGGTGGTCGGCCTTCTCGGCCAGGGACCGGCGATCTGGATCGCGACCGCGGTAACGACCCCGTTCGCGCTGCTGGTACCGGCCGCGGAGCCGGGTTGGCGCATCTGGCTCGCCGCGGTCGCCAACATCATGATCGGGATCGGCATCGTCGTCTACAACGTGACCCAGGTGAGCTTCCGGCAGGGGCTCACGCCGGAGCGGCTGCTGGGCCGGATGAACGCCACGATGCGGTTCTTCGTCTGGGGCACGATGCCGCTCGGCGCGTTCATCGGTGGCATCCTCGGCGAGCAGCTCGGCGCGCGGACCACCCTGTGGATCGGGTTCGGCGGCGCGTGCCTGGCGTTCCTGCCGGTCTTCCTCTCGCCGCTGCGGACCATGCGCGAGCTGCCGACCCGGCCGGATGACGAGGATGAACCCGCACCGCTCGCCGGTGTGTCCGGCCCGGCGGAGAGCAGGGCATGATGGCTGCATGACGCAGAGCCCCCACCCGATGTACGCGGCGCACCGGGAGACCCTCGACCGCGCGCTCAAGGCCATCGCCGAGCGCTCCTACTGGTCCGCCTACCCCGAGTCGCCCAGCCCCAAGGTGTACGGCGAGACCGCGGCCGCCGACGGCAGCGCGGCGTTCGAGGCGTACCTGGGCACGGAGTTCCCGCTCGACCAACCCGGTACGGCGGACTGGGTGACCACCGAGTCCTCGCCGTTCGGCATCGAGCTCGGCGTGCGGTACCCGCACGCGCCGGCCGACGCGCTGCTCGACGCCGCGCGCGCCGCGCTGCCGGCCTGGCGCGACGCCGGACCGCAGACCCGGGCCGGGGTGTCCGTGGAGATCATCGATCGGCTGCACAAGCACGTCTTCGAGCTCGCCAACGCCGTACAGTTCACCACCGGGCAGGCGTTCGTAATGGCGTTCCAGGCCGGTGGACCGCACGCGCTCGACCGGGCGCTGGAGGCGGTCGCGTACGCGTACGCCGAGATGACCCGGCACCCGGCGACCGCCGAGTGGGAGAAGCCGGCCGGCCGGGGCGACCCGCTGCGCATGTCGAAGACCTTCCACGTGGTACCGCGCGGAGTGGCGCTGGTCATCGGGTGCAACACGTTCCCGACGTGGAACTCGTACCCCGGCCTCTTCGCGTCGCTGGTGACCGGCAACCCGGTGCTCGTCAAGCCGCATCCGCGGGCCGTCCTGCCGCTCGCGGTGACCGTCCGGTACGCCCGCGAGGTCCTCGCCGAGGCCGGCTTCGACCCGAACCTCGTGCTGCTGGCCGCCGAGGCGCCCGGCGAGAAGCTTGCCTCGACGCTGGCGCTGCGGCCGGAGGTCCGGATCATCGACTTCACCGGGTCCACCGCGTACGGCGACTGGCTGGAGCAGAACGCCCGGCAGGCAGTGGTCTACACCGAGAAGGCCGGCGTGAACACGGTGATCGTCGACTCCACCGACGACTTCGCCGGGATGTGCCGCAACATCGGCTTCTCCCTGACTCTCTACAGTGGACAGATGTGCACGACGCCGCAGAACATCCTCGTACCCAGTGGCGGCATCGAGAGCGACGCGGGGCACAAGTCGTTCGACGAGGTGGCGGCCGGCATCGGTGACGCGGTGGCCAAGCTCACCGGCGATCCGGCCCGGGCCGTCGAGCTGACCGGTGCGATCGTCAACGACGGCGTCCTGGAGCGGCTCGAGCGGGCCGGTACGGTCGGCGAGGTCGTGCTGCCGTCACAGGCCGTTGCCCATCCGGCCTTTGCCGGCGCGGTGGTGCGTACGCCCGTTGTCGTGAAGCTCCCGGCGCAGGCCGCCCAGACCTACGGCGACGAGTGGTTCGGACCGGTGTCGTTCGTGATTGCGACCGACTCGACCGAACAGAGCCTCGCGGTCTTCCGGCAGACGGTGGGCGCCAAGGGGGCGCTGACCGCGGCGGTGTACTCGACCGACTCCGCGGTGCTCGACGCCGCCGAGGACGCCGCGGTGGACGCCGGCGTGCACCTGTCGTGCAACCTGACGGGCGGCGTGTTCGTCAACCAGTCGGCCGCGTTCAGCGACTTTCATGCAAGCGGCGCCAACCCGGCCGCGAACGCTTCATTGACCGACGGTGCGTACGTCGCAAACCGGTTCCGCATCGTGCAGTCGCGCCGGCATATCGCCACGTAGCGCGGTTTGGGTGTCCGGTTTGGGGCAGTGCGCAACTGAGCGTCCTCGTGTAGCGTGCGAATCCGGCCGTTGTCTTTGCCAAGTCCCCGCCCGGACCAGTAAGGCATCGGCCCCGGCGAGCGAGTGCTCCGGCCGGGGGTCGCAAGACCCAGCACCATCGAAGTGAGGGAAGTGCACCGTGGCACAGGGCACCGTCAAGTGGTTCAACAGCGAGAAGGGCTACGGTTTCATCGCGGTCGACGGGGGACAGGACGTATTCGTCCACTTCTCCGCGATCGAGATGGACGGCTACAAGTCGCTGGACGACGGGCAGCGCGTCGAGTTCGAGATCGCGCAGGGCCAGAAGGGTCCGCAGGCGGAGAAGGTCCACCTCATCGGCTGATGCCCGGCCGGCCCGGCCCGGAGTTCCAGCCGGGGTCGCGCGGCATCGGACGAGAATCAACCAGCGAATGGGCGCCGGGTCTCCAGTTACCCGGCGCCCTTTGCCGTCCGGCGGCGGATCCGCGCCGTACGGCCCACCCGGTCCGCCGTACGGCCCGGCCGACGATCCTCTGGCACCGCCGCCTGGCCAGGCCGGAGTTCAGCGTCCCGGCCTTGACGATCGTGGTCGTAGGGTCGCTCGTGGCCGGCCGCGGACGACCGCCCAGCTCCGCCACGCCATCCAGCCCCGCTGACCGGCTTGCACTCGACGGGGGAGAGTGCTAAACAGGTGTTGGCACTCACGTACAGCGAGTGCCAACGGTCGGGGCGGTGGGACCCCATCCAAGGGGTCGGTCGTCGCGGGCTGATCCGGCCCGGCCTGAACCGTGCGTAACCAGGTGGTGCGCCGCGCAGCAATGCGGGGCACCGCACGTGTCCAGGAGGACAACGCCGTATGGCCAAGATGATCGCGTTCGACGAGGAAGCACGCCGCGCGCTCGAGCGGGGCATGAACGTCCTCGCCGATACCGTGAAGGTGACGCTCGGCCCGAAGGGCCGCAACGTCGTGATCGAGAAGAAGTGGGGCGCTCCCACCATCACCAACGATGGCGTGAGCATCGCCAAGGAGATCGAGCTCGAGGACTCCTACGAGAAGATCGGCGCTGAGCTGGTCAAGGAGGTCGCCAAGAAGACCGACGACGTGGCCGGCGACGGCACGACGACGGCGACCGTGCTGGCTCAGGCGCTCGTCCGGGAAGGGCTGCGCAACGTCGCGGCCGGTGCGAACCCGATGGCCCTGAAGCGGGGCATCGAGGCCGCCGTCGCGGCGGTGGCCGAGGAGCTGGCCAACTTGGCCAAGGAGGTCGAGACCAAGGAGCAGATCGCCTCGGTCGCCTCGATCTCGGCCGGCGACCTCACGGTCGGTGAGATCATCGCCGAGGCGATGGACAAGGTCGGCAAGGAAGGCGTCATCACCGTCGAGGAGAGCAACACCTTCGGGCTCGAGCTGGAGCTCACCGAGGGCATGCGCTTCGACAAGGGCTACATCTCGCCCTACTTCGTGACCGACGCCGAGCGGATGGAGACGGTCCTCGAGGACCCGTACATCCTGATCGTCAACAGCAAGATCTCCGCCGTCAAGGATCTGCTCCCGATCCTGGAGAAGGTCATGCAGTCGGGCAAGCCGCTGCTGATCATCGCCGAGGACGTCGAGGGCGAGGCCCTGGCGACGCTG